>DATBQC010000900.1:0-1731 GCA_036561065.1 Methylobacter sp.
TCCGCATAGAAAAATTTGTAGAAATTCCCGTCAGCCGCTGGATCTTTAGTCTGACAGCCGCCTGGATAATTTTATCTGGGGGTTAAATAACCGGTAAAGAACCGGTACTAATAAAATAGTCATCACGGTCGCGCTAAATAAACCCCAAACAATGACTGTTGCTAAGGGGCGTTGTACGTCCGAACCCAGTCCGGTAGCCAGTGATGCCGGAACCAAGCCTAGAATAGCGACCAATGAGGCGATTAAAATCGGTCGTATACAGCGGACGGAACCTTGCACTATGGCCGTATCCATTGCTATCCCGGTAAGACGTAATTCGGTGATGGTACGCACCATTAGCACACCATTCATAATGGAAACACCAAAAACTGCCGCAAAACCCACGCCGGAAGAAACATTGAGGTTCATATCCCGAAAATACAGGGCAGCTGCCCCGCCGACAAAGGCAAACGGAATGGCCAGCAGCAAAGTTAGCGAGGCGCGAAGTGAACCGAAAGTAACCAGTAACAGCAAAAAAATCACCCCGATACTGGCCGGCACCAAGACTTTAAAATGTTGTCCGGCGCGCTCCAGGTTTTCAAACATTCCCAGCCACGCGACACGGTAGCCGCTAGGTACTTCAATGTCCTGTTTGAAAAGGCGCTGCGCCTCTGCAACAAAACCGCCCTGGTCACGGCCGACAATATCGGTACGAACCGTTAACCGGCGCCGCCCGTCATCCCGCGCGATCAATGTCTGGCCATCGATAATATCGATATGAGCAACCTGCGCCAACGGAATAGGAATGCCTTCGGAGTTATAGACGGGCAATCGACCAATCGCGGCAGGTGAGCGCAAGTATTCCTGGGCAAAGCGCGCAGCAATATCGATGCGGCGCTCGCCTTCGAACAGGTTGCCGATAGGCGAGCCGCCGATTGCGGTATCGATTAAGCGGGTGACGTCTTCCACGCTGATGTTGTAGCGGGCGCAAAGGGAGCGATCCGGTTTGATCACTAATTGCGGTTGCGGCCCTTCCTGCTCGATGCTGACATCCATAGAGCCGGGCACCTTTTTCAATAAATCCAGGGTTTTCCGCGCCAAGCCTAGTAAAACCGTGGAGTCCGCACCGGAAAATTCAACGGCGAGATTAGCCGAGGTGCCGTTGGCATCTTCGGTGACGCTGTCGATAATCGGCTGGGTGAAATTAAAGCGGGTAGTCGGAAACTCGGTTCGGAAACGCGCACCCAAAGCGGCAACCAATTCCTGCTTGCGGGTGAACTGCACCCACTGATCCTTCGGCTTCGGGCCGATTAGCATCTCTATCCGGCTGGGCGGATAAGGATCGGTGCCGCTATCGCTTCGGCCTGCCTGGACGACGATAAAATCGACATCAGGAAATTTCAGCGCAATTTCACGTAAGCGTTGGCCGAATTTGGAGGTTTGCTGCAACGCCGTCCCTTCGGGGAAGTTGGCGCGCACCCAAACAACGCCTTCGTCCATATAGGGCAAGAACTCCGTACCCAGCCTAGGTAAAATGATGGTCAGGCTGCCTGCCAAGATCGCGACGGCTATGGCGACAGTGCGCCAGCGGAAGCGTAAAAGAATCTCCAGTAACGCGGAGTAACGGGGATACAGCCAAGTTAAGATTGGATTTTCCCAGTCCCGGTAGCCGTTCCTGAATAATAAACTGGCTAAAGCGGGCACGACAAAAATAGCAAATAACATCGCGCCGAACAACGCAAACAAAATCGT
>DATBQC010000901.1:0-1991 GCA_036561065.1 Methylobacter sp.
CAGCGTTGGAATGGCAATGGACAATTTAAGAGCGTTGATGCCTGACATTGAGCGTTGGACGCTACATGATCTAAGGCGAAGTGCCGCGACAAATTTGGCGAAGTTGGAAGTCCCTTTGCATATCATCGAAAAAATACTGAATCATCAAAGCTCCGCGCCAGGGTCCGCGATTGCTGCAATTTATAATAGGCACAGCTATGACAAGGAAAAGCGCGAGGCGATGGAGAAACTCGCGGTCAAATACCAGCGCTTTGGGTGTGGAGAGCGCGGTCTGGAGCACTCCTAAATTTTTCTCGCTAAGTGCCCCTTGTATTAAAGCCAACCGCGCCCGTAATGTCTTGGCCAGTTCATGACACCTAGAGGCTTTTCTATGGCAACAACTGTTTTGTCCAAGCTGGCAAGCCCCGACGATCTCGTTTCTGCATCCACTGTTGCCGCCGAATTCGATGTTGGCAGGCGCACCATCGGCAGGCGCATTCTACAAGACCCGGATTTTCCTCGCCCGATCCGTCTCAAAGGTCGCTTGTATTGGCGGCGCGCTGACATCGATAGCTATAAAGCGGCGCTGTTGCGTGAGGCGATGGAGGGTGCCGCGTGACGCGCTCCTTATTTCAGGTAGCCAGCCCCGCGCAGCGTGTCCGAAAGAATCTTCCTGATCATCATAGAGATGGGCCGCTGATCATCCTTTGCATAGGCATCCAAGGCCGCTTTTTCCGCATCGCCAAGGCGGACGCTGATCACGGAAACCTTGGGAGGGGTGACGCCCGGCTTGCGCCCAGCCTTTTTGGCAACTTTGCGAACCATTGTGGCCTTGTCCTATTGACTACGGATGACTACGACAATATATATGCGTCATCGATCATAGTTAAAGAGGAACAACATGGCAAGACAACTTACCAAGGCGATGTTCGGTGTTCCATCGTTGGAAATCACCGAGCGCATTGCGGACAGTGACAGTGTAGCGAGAGCCGAGGCCGCTCACTACAGATTTTCCGCCAGGATGCGCGGGTTGGAACATCAATATGAAGTCGAAGCGAGCAAACTGCGCTCTGAATTTCTACAAGAGTTGGCTTCATTGCAGGCCGACGAATGATCAAGGTTGGCGGCAATGGTGCCGCCATCCATCAACCAAACAGGAAAATGGAAATGAGTTTCGAGAATTTAAGCGACACTGCCAACTTGGCGCTGTCTTTCATGCGTAAAACACTCACCGATGACAACAATGTTGTGAATGTTGTCGTTGGGCCGGTTCTTGCTCCAGATACCGATGGGAAGCCGCATTTGATTATCGGCTTTACAGGGGCCGAGATTGCCGATTGCCCGCGCGGTTATGTTTTGGTGTTCAAGACCGATCTGATCGTTAAGCCAGACAATATCGACCATGCCACGTTCCGGCGCGAAGTGATCGAGGTTTTTAGCGAGGGGATCATTCCAGAGATGGTTGTCCATGATGTCAATGATCTTCGCCGCATGGCTCGCTTATGCGTGAAACTGTGGCCAGGGGAACGTTCACTAGCATGGCAGAAAAAGGTCGAGAGCGAATTGAAAGTCGATGCATGATTATTGGCAGAGTTACAAACTGACGAATGACCAAGCGATGGTGGCAATGGTGTCACCATCCATCAACCAACAAAGGTGGAAATTATGACACTCGCACATGACATTGAAGACTTAGGCAACCTTGATGAACTGAAAGCCAAACTTGAAAATATTTCTGGAGGCGTAACGAACATCACTAATTGCCTTGGTGACATTGGCGATCTTGATGATGTTGAACCACAACTTGAACGCATCGCCGGAATTGCGACGAACATCACCAATTGCCTCGGTGAACTTGGCGATTTGGATGATGTTGAAGCCCAACTTGAACGCATCTTGGAAAAGCTGGAGGCGATCAAAGCGGCAAAGGGGAAATAAATCCAAATGACAATGGTGACGGCGCATAAATAGCGCCATCATCACAACCCTTTCGACATTGTGCCTGTTGTGAA
>DATBQC010000902.1:0-5406 GCA_036561065.1 Methylobacter sp.
TAAACATGGTCTGTTAAGAATCTATATTGATAGCGAAAACGGAATATTGGTTGAAGACTGCACTAAAGTCAGTCATCAGATCAGCGGGGTCATGGATGTGGAAGATCCTATTCAAGGCAACTATCAGTTAGAAGTTTCTTCGCCGGGCGAAGACAGGCCTTTTTTTAAAGTGAGCCAGTTCGAACGGTATATTGGCAGTACGGTGTTGGTTCATTTGTTTAAAGCCATAGATGGCCGTAGAAAAATTACAGGCTTGATCGAAAAAGTTGAAGGTGATTCTATTACACTACAGGAAGGCGATCAGGTTTTTGAGGTTCCGTTTATCGCGATGAGCAAAGCGCGTTTGGTTCCTGAGTATTTAATTGAAAAAGGGGGGCGCAGTGGCAAATAAAGAAATTTTGTTGGTAGTGGATGTTTTTTCTAATGAAAAAGATATTGAAAAAGAGATAATTTTCCAAGCCATAGAGTCAGCATTGGAAGCGGCTACAATCAAGCGTCACGCAAATCAAATTAAAGCCCGCGTCTGCATCGACAGAAAAACCGGCGACTACGATACCTATAGAGTTTGGGAAGTGGTTGATGCCAATAGCCAAATTGACGGTGACGTGGAGTTTCCGGAAACGCAAGTATTGTTGGAAGTTGCAAGGCTTGATAATCCAAACGCCCAAGTCGGCGATTTGATCGAAGAAGAGATTGAATCAGTCGATTTCGGACGTATTGCTGCGCAGACTGCCAAGCAGGTTATCATTCACAAGGTCAGGGAAGCGGAGCGCAAGAAAATTGTTGACGCTTATCTGAGTCGCGTGGGCGAGCTGATCACTGGTATCGTAAAGCGTATTGAGAAGGGCAGCGTCTATCTGGATTTGGGCGGTCATGTAGAAGCCTATATTGCCAAAGAGGATATGATTCCACGTGAAGCCATTCGCATTGGCGACAGAATCAGGGGTTATTTGAAGGATGTGCGTTCAGAGCCGCGCGGCCCTCAACTGTTCGTCAGTCGGACTGCACCGGAATTGCTGATCGCGTTGTTTCGTCTTGAGGTACCCGAAGTAGGCGAAGGTTTGATTGAAGTGATGGGGGCGGCGCGTGATCCCGGATCCAGGGCCAAGATTGCAGTCAAAGGCAATGATCCAAGATTGGATCCGGTCGGCGCGTGCGTCGGCATGAGAGGATCGAGAGTACAGTCGGTTTCCAATGAGCTGGCCGGAGAGCGTGTTGACATTATCCTTTGGAATCCAAGTGATGCGCAGTTTGTGATTAACGCCATGTCACCGGCAGAAATCCAGTCCATCGTTGTCGATGAAGACAAACACAGCATGGATCTGGCGGTAAGTTCGGATAATTTGTCCCAGGCTATAGGTCGCGGTGGACAAAATGTGCGTCTCGCAACGCAGTTAACGGGTTGGGAGCTGAATGTCATCGATGCTTCTAAAGCAGAGCAAAACAGCGAAGCCGAGGCTGACAAGATAAAACAGATGTTTATCGATCAATTGGATATCGATGAAGACATCGCCTTGATTCTGGTTGAAGAGGGTTTTAATACGGTTGAAGAAATCGCCTATGTTCCGGTCAGTGAAATGCTGGAAATTGAAGGTTTTGACGAAGATCTTGTTAATGCACTCAGAAGCCGCGCTAAAGATGCCTTGCTGATTAGTGCCATTGCGGCGGAAGAAAAAATAGAAACGGCCGAGCCGGCAAAGGATTTGCTGGAAATGGAAGGCATGGATAGGGATTTGGCTTATGACATGGCAAGTCACGGCATTATTACGATGGATGATTTAGCAGAACAGGCGGTCGATGACTTGCTGGGTTTTGCGGGAATGAACGAAGATCGGGCGGCAAAGTTGATTATGAAGGCGCGTGAGCCTTGGTTTGCTGAGGAACAGGCGAGTAGGTAAGGGGTATGAAATGAGTAATAAAACGGTACGGCAATTAGCTGAGGTGGTAAAAATACCTCTGGAACGATTATTAGAGCAGCTGAAAGAAGCGGGATTATCTGCGAGCGCCCCTGATGATGTGATCAATGAAGATGAAAAGATGCAGTTGCTTGCGCATCTGCGCAAACGCCATGGCAAGGATGAAGGTGAGGCCGAAGGTACGCTGAAACGAGTGACGCTAAAGCGTAGAACCGTGAGCGAGCTTAAACAGGCCAGCGTCCCCGGCAGCACAACCAAAACGATCAGTGTTGAAGTCCGCAAACAGAAAACCTATATCAAACGTAGCGAAGTAGCCGATACTGACGAACAAAGGAATCTGGATTTAGCTAAATCTGCTCTTAAAGAGCAAGTTGCGCAACAAATAGAAACGATTCCGGCAGTTGAAGAACAGGTAAAGGAAGTTGTTTCAGAGCAAAAGATAGAAATTGCAGCTGAGCCTGAAACCAAACCTGCTGTCGAGGTCGTTGAGGTCGAAGCCAGTATTGCGCCAGAAGTCGGCGGCATCGGTTCCCAGCCGGATGTGACAATTCCACCGTCCTCAATAGTTGAGGAAAAAACTGAAGTCCTGCCGATTAAGGAAGCACAGGAAATCGACCTTGAAAAACAGGCTAAATCTAAAGAATCGGCAGAAGCCAGAAAGAAGCAGCAGGAAAAAGATCTTCGTCTTGAAGAGTCCATCAAAAGAAATGCGGACAAAGTAAGACAGCAGGCTTCAGCTAAACAAGAAACGCTGCATAGAAAAAAACAGGAAGAGGGTGCTGGCGGCAGAGACAGCAGAAAGCCTAAGAAAAAAGGTAAGAAAAACGAGCGCGTCAGCGTGAAGTCCGACGGCAAGCATCAGTTTGAAATGCCGGTTGAACCTATTGTAAAAGAGGTCGCCATACCGGAAATGATTATGGTGTCCGATCTTGCGCAAAAGATGAGCGTCAAAGCCGCGATGGTGATCAAGCACTTGATGAAACTCGGCATTATGGCGACTATCAATCAAAGCATAGACCAGGAAACAGCAGCTATTTTGGTTGAAGAAATGGGTCACAAAGCAATCATGCAGAGTGATGACGATCTTGAACAGGAAATGCTGGCTGAAGCTCAGGAAGAAGACAACCGCGTGGAATTGCCCAGAGCGCCGATTGTTACCATCATGGGCCATGTCGATCACGGTAAAACCTCGCTGCTGGATTATATTCGCAAAACGCGCGTTGCCGCCGGCGAAGCGGGCGGTATTACCCAGCACATCGGTGCTTATCAGGTAAAAACCGATCACGGTTCGGTCACCTTTTTGGATACACCGGGTCACGCGGCATTTACCGCCATGCGTGCCAGAGGCGCGGACGTTACCGACGTGGTCATTGTCGTGGTTGCAGCCGATGACGGCGTGATGCCGCAAACCAAAGAAGCGGTTGAACACGCCAGAGCGGCCAATGTGCCGATTATTGTGGCGATGAACAAGATCGATAAGCCCGACGCTAATCCTGAAAAAGTGATGCAGGAGCTGTCTACGATCAACGTGCTGGCGGAAGAGTGGGGCGGCGATGTGCAGTTCCTGAAGATTTCGGCAAAAACCGGCGAAGGCATTGACGACTTAATCGAAGCTTTGATCGTACAGACTGAAATCCTTGAATTGAAAGCGCCTGTTGAAGGTGCTGCATCCGGTATCGTTATTGAATCGAGGCTGGATAAAGGCCGCGGTGTCGTAGCAACGGTGCTGATTCAAAAAGGTACACTGGAAAGCGGTCAAATGGTGTTGTGCGGTCATGAGTATGGTCGTGTTCGAGCCATGTTTAACGAGAACGGCGTAGCCATTAAATCAGCCGGGCCTTGTGCGCCGGTTGAAATTCTAGGGCTTTCGGGTACTCCGAATGCCGGTGATGAATTTCTGGTGGTGCAAAATGAACGTATTGCCAAAGACTTGGCTAAACATCGCGAAGACCGTAAAAAACTGTCCCGTCATGCAGTGCAACAAGCCTCCAAGCTGGACGAAGTATTCTCCAGAATGACGACCGGCGAAATCGCCAGCGTTAACTTGGTACTTAAAACCGATGTTCAGGGTAGTCTGGAAGCATTGCGCAGCTCCTTAATCGGCTTGTCGAATGACGAAGTCGAAGTTAAGGTTGTTTTTGGCGGCGTCGGCGGCATTAATGAGGGCGATGCGAATTTGGCCTTGGCTTCCGGTGCGATTTTGATGGGCTTTAATGTCCGGGCCGATGCGACTGCGCGAAAATTGATCGAAGAAAAAGGCATCGACCTGCATTACTACAGCATCATTTATGAAGCGATTGATGAAGTTAAAAAAGCTATCAGCGGTATGCTGGCGCCTGAAATCAAAGAACAAATTGTCGGTCTTGCCGAAGTGCGCGATGTGTTTAAATCGCCAAAATTCGGCGCAGTTGCCGGATGTATGGTCATTGACGGCTTTGTGAAGAGAAACCTGCCGATTCGCGTCCTGCGCAATAACGTGGTGATTTATGAAGGGCAGCTGGAATCTTTGCGTCGCTTCAAAGACGATGCGGCCGAAGTCAAGATGGGCATGGAGTGCGGTATCGGCGTGAAAAATTATAACGATGTGCAACCTGGCGATCAGATCGAAGTGTTTGAACGCATCGAAGTTAAACGGGAACTATAAACCTTATGGCAAGAGAATTTGGCCGTAATGCCCGCGTTTCATCGCAGATGCAAAAAGAGCTTTCGTTGGTCTTGCAGCGTGATATTGACGACTCCAGGCTGGGCTTTATCACCATCAATGAGGTCGAGGTCACTAAAGACTTGGCCGTTGCCAAGGTATACGTCACCGTATTGAATGTTGACGAGGCAGGCAAGAAGGCCAACGTTAAATTGCTGAACGAGATGTCTCCGGTCATCCGCCATCAATTAGCCAAAAGGATGCGTTTGCGGCATATCTCGGATTTGCGTTTTTATTACGACGATTCGTTTGATACCGGCATGCGGGTTTCGGAGCTGTTAAGCGATTTGGACAAGTCCGTCGACTCCGTTCAGGACAAGCGCGACGAAGGCTAGTTCGCATGAGTAAACGCAAGTCCGGGTGCAATATTCACGGCATATTGCTGTTAGATAAGCGCTTGGGTGTCTCTTCAAATAAAGCCTTGCAGGAAGTCAGGCGCTTGTTTAATGCCAATAAAGCGGGACACACCGGTAGTCTGGATCCTCTGGCTACCGGTTTGTTGCCGCTTTGTTTCGGCGAAGCGACCAAGGTTTCCGCATTGATGCTGGATGATAACAAGCGTTATCAGGTCGTTGTTCAGCTTGGGGTTATGACCGATACCGGCGATCTTGAAGGCGCTGTGATAGAAACCAAGCCGGTGCCTGAGCTATCCGTTGATGAAATTCTGATCTGTCTGGAAAAAT
Source organism: Methylobacter sp. (assembly GCA_036561065.1). Classification (GTDB taxonomy): domain Bacteria; phylum Pseudomonadota; class Gammaproteobacteria; order Methylococcales; family Methylomonadaceae; genus Methylobacter_A. Next base: position 5,301 of record DATBQC010000902.1, read on the forward strand.
TTACCGGCGAGATCGATCAAGTCCCCCCGATGTATTCGGCTTTAAAGCATAACGGTAAAAAGCTTTATGAATTGGCGCGGGAAGGCAAAACAGTCGAACGCAAAGC
>DATBQC010000903.1:0-4806 GCA_036561065.1 Methylobacter sp.
CAATCCAAAAACGATTGGGGCGAACTTCGATAGAGCGTGCAAGATGTTAGGTATTGTTGATTTACATTTTCATGACTTGCGTCATGAAGCAACGAGCCGTCTTTTCGAACAAGAAATTGTCGATGACAATGGCCGGCGCAAATTGAGCATACCTGAGGTGCAGCAAGTAACTCTTCATGAGTCATGGAAAACACTTCAGCGTTATGTCAATCTAAATCCAGGCGATGTGGATATTTAATAATTCGGATAATTTGCAATTGCCAGACTGATAAAAACACTCATCAGCACCGCAATTGTCGGTATGATTGACAAAGGTATAGGAATTGGACAAATGAGCCATAAAAGTAACATGCAGCTTAACGCCAACAGCATGTGCGCCGATGTATTGTAAATCGGAGGGATCGGCGGACTGAAGGTGTCTAACTTTAATCTTCGCTCCAATACACCGACAACCAAGCCCATTACCATTGGCAATACCAACCAGATTCCCCACTTCGTCAAGATCACTACACGCAGCGCGGTACTGTAAGCTTGCAATTTTACTGAGGCGGCCCAATCACCCGGAATATCCGCTATGGCTTCTCCGATATGATCACCACTATTTCGGAATTTATCGGAATCGTCATGCCGATCTCTAAATTCATTAGCTAAGGCCGCAATAGCCGTTAGATTTTTTTTATATAAAGCGATCAAATCCAGATTGATCTGTTCTTTTCCGCCCAAAATGGTGATAGCTCCATGGTAATCTTGCCTGATATACCCTGATAGGGTTTTCGGACTTAAGAGCACCGGCAACGCCAGTGGTGTAAAAAATAGTATCATCAGCCAAATCAGGAAATGTTTCCCCATTGCAATTTAGTCCAATAGCCCGGCCAGTTTCAGTTCGGTCATGGTAAACACTTTTGATGCGCATAGAAGCTTACTCTGCGAACTTTCGAAAGCATCATGCGGTTTATTAACCCATGTCAGTTCTTCGCTGACCGAAGATTTCATGATGTCATCCAGATAGCCCTGAATACTTGGATCGTAAACCGTCCAGAGTCCGCTCCGCTTGATCATCAGAGTCAATCCATGGCATTGAACCAATTCCTCCGAAACTCGACGGATAAATATTTTCTGCTCTGCCAGGTCGTTGCTGTCGGTTTGGATTGATTTTTCAGCGTCTCGAAGACCAGCGTCTAGACAATTAACCAGTAAACTTTCTCCTGATTTCCTGTGATCTGGCCAGTACAGTGTCAGTAAAGAGGTTAAGCGTTGAGATGATTCGCGAAGATTAGGCCAGCGAGCAAACAATTCCTGTGAGCATGCGTAGCGTTTTGTTGCTCTACAGGCTTTTTTCATTTCAATTGACGCCGACTGCAGCGGTTTAACCAAAGGTTTTTTCACAAAAAGTAAAGCGGCTTGTTGTTGGTCTGACATATGTTCAATCCTAATGCGTAATAATTGGCAGTCGTCCCTTAATGACCCTGCCGCCGGCTATTGATGCGATGTAATGAAAATTGGGCAATTGTCCTAGCAAGTGTTGAGGAAACAGATCATGCTCTCCGAATGTTAAGGATTGCCCGCTATTGCCCGAGTAATTGATGATGTTCTCAGATGAATTTACGGCATTAGAGATGCTTTGTTGAACAGTCTTGATCCAGGTTTGCCCAAAGGTCTCAACCACAAACTTCTGGGTATCTCCATCCTTGATGCGCAAGGTGATCAAATTGTTGCAGTTACCCACGACTTGTCGCGCGCGAGCCTCGTCGCCAAGCCTGGCCACTATATCCGGTAGGGTTTGTGTAGCCATGACCACTTGAAACCCGGCGCCGCGCCCTTTATTCAGAATCTGGATAAAGGGCAAATTAACGACCTCAGCCGCTTCGTCGACGAACATTGAGATACGTCCCGGTTTATTGCCACTGTTGTAAATCATCCCGGCCACGGAAGCGAAATCCGCCAGTACAATAGAACCAATCGCCGAAGAGACGATTGAATCCGACAAGGAATCCAGGCCGACATACAGCACATGCTTGCCTGCGATAATATTTGAGGTGTCAAGGATAGGCCTTTTGTCGTTTTCATCCTCTTCATCCGGAGACAATAGATCCCCTAATTCCCCTGATGTCAGCATGTTTAATACCGGTATCAAGGATGCGATCATCTTTGAGAAGTGCATGCGGTTGTGTTCTACCAGAGACAGCAAGCCATCAATGCCTTCCGAACCCTTTGGCCCATTGCTCCAGGTTGTCCGATACCATTCGATAATGGCCAACCAATCCGGATTGGTTATGGTTTCCATTTTTTTTGCCTTCCCTGCTTTTGCCTTGACAAAGAACGGTTCAGCACTGATTTTCCAGTCAGGATCGACACGATTGGCGTGACACTCTATGGCGTCTACCAATAACGATTCAGCGCCGCCTTCGATGAAGTAACGCAGCTGTTTAATTGACGGCCGCTTTCCCTTTTCAAGAAGCCCTTGTGCCACCAGGTTGAGCGCCCGAAACGCAAAGGCCGTAAATGCATCTGAACCGCCTGTTTGAGACGGGAGCAATGCCGCTATGCGTGAGGCTATTTCAGTAGTCCGGGTGAAATTCCGCATCGGATCCAAGCGGATTGATAATCTTGGAAACGCCGGGTGAAAAAACAGGAATGATCTATCCCGCCCGGCTCGCTTGCATTCGAGTTCCATGCGATCCCGCAATTCCTTATCACCTTTAGGGTCAATCATGATCACCGTGTCGCCGCGGTGGATGGCCTGGGTAACCATCACTTCGTATGCCCGTGTTTTTCCAGCGCCTGTTGTGCCAAACATGATGGTGTGCCCTTCCAGGGATTTAAGGGGAATCAAAACCTCATTTTCCTTTCCCCTGTTTAGGCCATGAATCCATGGACTGCCAGGATGCTCTTGGTCATGGCTCATTTTGACGCCTGACAGCATATAGTCGACCGCCCGTTGGGTATGGATGGGTGTCCAATCGAAGCCCCATCCGAACCACATTCTTTCGGGTTTGCTCAGTTTTAAGAGCTTGTCTACATCCAAAAAAGTCAGCATTTCGCCGATTTTGCCACGCCCTATCAAATCAAGACCTTTTACCGCCGACTGAAGCGTCATGAATCCAAAGCATACCCAAGGAATTAACATTGAGTTCCCACCGGGCAGCACAATGTAGCTGGCAAATGTAGTGGCCGTAGCCACGAACCAGGCACCGGCGATATACAACTCATACGGCTTTCTAATATAAGGATCGTAATTATTATTTGCCATTAAACAAATCCGCCTTTACCAGAAAGTAACGAGATTTCGGTTTTTCAGTGCTGTCCAACCCAGTTTCATAACCATCAATTAATACCAGCAAACCCGCAGATTTCAATACAGACACGCAATCCTTTAGCTCTAGCTTGGTATCTTTTAACCCTATTCCAGTCACTTTCGTTATGCCGCCTGGCCTTGATTCAAGGAATTCCGCCGGCAATCTTTTTAATCTGTTCAGAATCATCAGCGATCTGCCTGACTGATCGTTATTATCTGTTTTCACTTTACCGAACAAGCCTTCAAGTTCTGTTGTTTTCGCGTTAATTGCTTCCTGGTGTTTAAGCGACTCGGATTGCGTTGATTTTGATGATCCGATCAATGCGCCCAGTAAGTCTTCACTGGGATTTGAATCGCTTGTCTGTTTCTTTGCTGATTCTTGAGAATTTGTTTGGGCTACTGACGATTGATTACTCAGGCCATCGCCTAATTTTATTTTCAGGGTAGGTTCAGGCGTCTCTTGCTTTGGCTTCTTGGCTATTTTGTCTGGTTTCCCATTAGCCTTCTCCGGCGTTGTATCTTTCTGAGCATTGGGTGTTACTGCTGATTTCTTAGGCGATGTCTCGGTATCTTTCAGGGTGATGGTGGGCGCTGGTTCCGGTGGAGATTTATGTTTTGCTTCTACGGTACTATCGACCAAAATATGGGCTTTGGCATTGTCGCTCGCCGGATTGAAATCCTGGTATCCCGCGCTTTCTGAGGGTATGTAATCGGCTGCATAATCATCGTCATACAGGTTGACTGATGAAACAGGTTCGCCTCTGAAAAGCTCTTCAATTTCGGGGTCTTCTTCGAGTAGTGCATTCAGCGCATCTTTCTGCTCGACAACAGGTGCCTCGGGTTTTCCGAGCAGAATATTGATATCAGGCTCAACTTCGATTTTCTGTGCTTGCGCAATGGATTCCGGGATCACGTTCGAGTTTGAACCCTCTTCTTGATCATCAACATACTCTTCGAAACCGATTTCGACGCCTTTCTTCGACGGTTCAACGATTTGGTGGCTGGATGCTATTTCTTGGGCAAGGGCATTTTCATCTGATTCCGACTTGGCGACTTTCGCTTCATCCTCGTCTTCTTCCTCTGGACTTAATCGAAGATTACCGTCGATCGGCTTATGTTGATTTTTGGCAAACAGCGTTTCATAACGAGCAAACTTAAGTGCCTCGACGTGCTTTTTTTCCGCACTCTCAGCGACTGGTATCCCAATATCGAACAAGTATCCACCGAGTCGGCTCTTTTCAATAATGCCGGCGTCAAGCATGATTTCAGCTAAAATCTCATGGGTATTGGGTAGAAATGGGCACTCCGCCGCCTTGAGTTGGTGTTGCATATCGCTGGCAGCCAATGGCCAAACCAGAAAAACGCCATCCTGTCCATGCCATATTCGGCCGTTCTCATCGTTTGGAACCCAGCGCTTCTTTTCCACCAAATGCCGCATGGCGTCAATAAGCCAAGGCTCAAGGTGCATGCCTGTTAAAGGTTTTCCATATCTGTCTTTATCACTCCATACC
>DATBQC010000904.1:0-9997 GCA_036561065.1 Methylobacter sp.
GGACGAGTTTGAGTACCAGTTATGATAAGATAATCTGGATTGGGATCATCAGGTCCATTATATTCTATGATCCTATCTTTACTAAATACACGCAATGTGAATGTGTTAATACCAACTGAATTCAACGGCTCTTCAAATTCACCGATCATGACATGTTGCTCGTCGTTGACCGGTATAGAAACGCCAGCTGGAATGTTATCGACTTGCTCAATTTCTACATAATCTGTGGCGCGTGTGCTCTCTCCTTCGAGTAGAGGATCTTGGATTTTAAAAAGCTGGAAACCAATATCCGGTTCTAAAGCACCAGAAACTTCACCAACGACAGCAGTGACACGGCGGATCGGTTGAATAGAGGCAGTAAACCGGTTATTGTTACGGAATCTATAATCACCTTCGACAAAATCATCCAAAAGAGTAGATGGCTGAGGTATAACGGTGCTTAAACGAATAGTCCGATAATCAATGACCTCCACTCCTGTTAGATCGTAAGATTGTGTCGGTATATCAGAATGATTGCGGAGTCCAAGTCCTTGAGCTGGATTGAAGAGCATTTCATCTATTGGATTATTCACGGTTAAGCGAGAATCTCGCGCACGAAAGATCAAATTTATTGGATCAATAACATCAAAACGAACGTTCTTTGCTATATCGAATTGGAACGCAAATGTTTCTGTGATAGTCCTTTCTATGACACCCTTTACCCAGATATCAACCTTGCCTCCGATATGCTTGTTCCGGATGGGATCATAATCCCGTTGCATATCCGGATCCCCAGATTTGACAACCAATACTTGAATAAGACCGGGAGTACCTATTGCCTTAAGTTCATATCCACCTTCTGTACCGGTATCTAGGGAGGATAGAACCCGCGTGCTTTCTTCTGATAGCTCGAGATTGCTCTGAGTATCACGACCAAATTCTGTAGATGACTCATTGATTGTTTGGAATCCGTCAGCTCCAGAGACAACAGTATCCAAATCATCAGCTGCAAGCATGCCAATAGAGCCTGGCACTTCTGCCACCATTTGGACTTTGATCTCGTATCTCCGCGAATCTTGATTGTAGAAAGCTTGAGCATTAGCCGCTGTAAGTACGGCGGCTCCCTTTGTTCGGAATCTGGGGGCGAGTGAATTCTGAGATGAAGAGACAATAGCATCTTGTGCTATTGTCATATCCTTGACTGGCTTTATTGTTGTGAAAAAAGTTTGGTTTACAACAGCAGGACGCCTGCCGAGCCTGGCGACGCCGAAGTTTAAAGCAAGTGAATCAAAAGCCCCATCAACTAAACTCTGGACAGCAACATCAGAGCTCAACGATAAAGCAGCTTTGAGATTTTGTTTATAACCAGAGTTAGCAACAGAGACGCTTGTTCCAGTTAAACCCGGATCATCGATCGCAAGTAAAGCAACGAATGATTTCGCACGATGGACAAAGTCCAATAAGAAATAACCCTTTTGCATTTCATTGCCGAAGGGCTCTATATGAACTTCTCGAACTGAAGATCCGGGAATCAAACTAAGAGTTGGTTGAGTTCCTTGGATTTCTCCGATATAGGAGCTGACAATATCACGCTGTTCTCGTATACGAATACCACGAACTGTTGTGTCTAAAGGCAGAGGGGAACCAGCAACCTCTTGCGAAAATCTACTCTCCTGCATCGTGCCGGTTGCCTTATCAAACACAACTGCAGTCACAACATAAAATAGGGGGTCTTCATCCGATATAATTGAGAAAATATCAGAATTCAAGATCCCATTACCAATACCATCATTCTTGTTATGAGAAAAAGAGAAGAAATTGGAACTAGCTACACCATATAAGTTATATTCAATCCGGAATTTAGGCGTCCCGATGAGTGGGAATGTATTCAGGCTCATATCGGCTAATTTCGAACCATCAGCCGCTAAAATGGTCTTCGATGAAACAACAAGATCGGCAACTTTCGAATCTGCTTGTAAAAGAGCAATAATGGAATCACTTGGAGCGGGATTATCGAAACTAAATGAGACACTTGCCGCTTGGAATTCTTGCTGCTGAATCTCGGTAGGGGAAGAAGAAGGAATGATATCTTGATTGAGGCGAAGATAACCAGATCCAGAACCACCAACACCAGTGGATGCATATACGTTATAACCTGTTATATTATCAGAGCCAAGATCTGACCATTGCACTTTTACAGAAGTTGCATTTCTTTGCATGCGTATGCCGGTCGGAGGGGCTAATATAATACCTAAATTATCGGGGGTTACTACTTCAACAGTGACTGTAGAGGCAGAGCTGAAAGCCCCAGACAAATCAATAGCACGTAATTGGATCGTATTAATACCCTTTTCTAAGGGGAGCCCATTCGGATAAGCTGCAAGATTTGGAATAGTAAAAGTTGGCAGTGTTAATCCAATCAATGATGGATCAGATACAAATCCTGCACCGTTAATGTTTATTTGTATGTCAATGATGTTGGGGTCGACAGTCCCAGAGAATATCATCTCCGGAACGTTAGTTGTTAATCGGAGGTCAGTCGTGACTCCCGAGCCATCCGGAAAATTTATTTTAGGGGACGCGGCCATGGGTTCGACAAACCAGTACCGATAAGCCCCCTAAGGCTCGTTTATGCCCTGAAACGGAATTGGGCCTGGCCACCTTGGAGCCTGATATTCTGTACAGGGTCTCCAGCCAAAGTGAACGGATTGGGATTACCAATAATACGTTTTAGAGGTACTGGAACTCGACTGCGGCTCACTATTGTAGAAGTAACGATAGCCACAGTTGGGTCATCAGGAAGAGTCCTGACGTCTATATTTGCCAGTTGTTGAGGGAACTCCGCATCAGAGACTTGTTGTTGTGGAAAATTTGCATCCTGTTTCTGTTTTAAATTCTGATATGTCTTGAAAGCCTGGCTTATATCAAACGTGATCATAGAATTGACTGTCACAGTGCCTGTTGAGCCTTTACCGCCAATCCTATCAACGAGACCGGATCCGAGCCAGTTCCACTTCCAGTGGGAACCAATTTTAGTATATACAAATTTATCAAATTCTTGGGCAAGCAAATCGAGATCCATTATCGTCTCATACGTTCCGTTTATAACGCCATAATCAAATTCGACTTGTGTACCATGACACCTACGACAATTTTGCTGGTTTGTAACATAGCAGACTTCAATCAACGGGTCATGATTCTGCAAGCGATCGTCGAAAATGAGTAATTTATCAAATCCATCTGGTGAGGATGGATCTGGTCCAATGGACCAGCCTGGGAATAATCTTCGACCACCAACGGCCCTGCCAGGAATAATTCCAACAGATTTATAACAATTAAGGACTCGAGAAGTTGTTGGAATTGATTCGGTCTTATCCGTCCAGCGTGGATCCAGAAATTGGAAAACAGTCCCTTTAATGGCTTCTCTATTACGTACTACTACTCTTCCTCTCGAGACCAAAAATATTAATTCTGGTATTTTCCTTTGCAGATCCTGAGCAAGATCTGATGCCTTAACTGCCCCGCCAGGGACGAGTTGTATGAATTTCGGTATTCCAAAGTTGGTGCTGAGATAAATGAGGTCATTGACACCACTTTTGATCCTATATGGTTCAGGGCTTGCGAATGGAATTTCTGCGTAAGAAAAAAAACCTCCCTGGGGAATTTCTACTCTATCTAAGAAAACGCGAATTCGGCTATTTGATGGAGGCATACCAAATCGCGCAGACCGCATGTCCGTAGTATCAAGAGAAATAGATTCGAAAGCCACTTCATGACTACAAATCCTCTCGAGTGCGTAGTCATAACTCATGTAGTAGTGCCTCGTTGATCTTCAGATGTAGCAACTGCTAAAGCGTCATCAAATGTGAGATCGGCCACTCTGCCTATCTTTAACCCGTGGACGTCGTCAAGGTCGTCCACCACATTCGCCGCATTTGGAGTTGCCATCGTCGTCTCAATAGAAGCTACTTGAGAATCAAAAGATCGAGACGAGAGTTCATTAAGCAGGTCATCAATTTTCCCAATCTCAAGTTGTAATTCGTCTTGCCTGTCTAAAGCCTTACGAATTTTATACTCAAGTCTTTCTCGCTTGAATTTTATAGATTCAAGCTGCCAACCTTTAAGGCGAGTGACTGCAAGACCAAGGTCACGGTCAAATCGCTGACCACCGCGCTCCCGCCGGCCATTAGAATAAATATCGGAGAAACCACCAGTAGAAGTCCCGTCCTGGGCTATTCCGATATTGGTACCTTTTGTTTTGAATACAGGTTGATCACGAGTCCTGAGGAGCAAGTCTCGCTCTGGTACTCCACCTAAAATTTTGTAAGCCGCTAACAGCTTCCCTGCATATCCATTAGCAGTGAAACTGACAGCGACATCTCCATCATATTGTGTAGTGAAAATACCGTTGCGAGTAAGTTCAGCTTGGAGCCATCGCTTCCGCAAGCGAAGTTCCATCTTCTGGATCTTCGCAAATGCAAGGAACGACTCCCATTGACCTGTACTGTATATACCAAAGAAATTAAACGCCATCAGTAATCCATTTGTCCATTTCCGATGGACATAAACACTCCCATCGAGATGACCTTTACATCAATAGAATAAATAAGATCCATCATGGGATAGTTAGAATAAATTTTATTGCGTCAAGAGCTGCTATGAAACCCTGACCTGGGCCACCAAATGTCATGACCATTCCTGAGTGGAGACCGAACGGGGAATTCCCAGGTTTATTAGTGGAATCGATGAGATCTTGTGCTAGCGATTCAGCACTTCCATTTGTTCGGCCCGTGGCTAGAACAGACACAGATACTGCAACATCTAGTAAATCAAGTATAGCCAAGATAGATTCAAGCATTTGACGTAATGCTTGAATCTTATCAAGAAGAGTCTGGATTATGTCAGTAATTTCCTTCAATGCACTTTCGACAGCCTTAAGTAAGGAAAGCAGGAATTGCTCGAAATCAAACATGAACGGCGTGAGTGCAGGGAAAAGATCACCTACTGTGACGGAATACCAGGCAAGATGTGAGATCTGTGATGAAACAAGAGAAACACCCGTTCTTATAAAGTCAGCTAAATCCTGCCGCTCTTGAACTGATACTGATGTCGAAAAGTTCCCAATAGGCAGAGGACCGGACATCGGGATGCCTTCAGCATATCCCTCCTCTAAAGATAAATAAGCATCAATTTTATGGTTTGCTGCTGGAGTAATACCTCCGACTATGCCAAGGACTTTCCATGTCTGAGTGAGTCCGAGAACATTATCAACCGTAGCTTTGACTCCACCATTCCACTGACCTGACATAAGATCAGTAAGTGAAGGACTAGAATATAACCTGGTAGCTACTGAGTTAGTAAGGCGACGACATGACGCATTGAATATAATATTGTTCTTAAGATCCCCGGAATCAGAAAATGATTGCTTGATTGGTCCAAGTTGTCCACCTAATATCCCAAGAGTACCCCACCCAGTTTTTTGCTCCTGACGAAATGAACCATCTCCATTATTTGCTGCCGGCAAGTCCATATTAAGAAGTATGGCAACACGAATAGCATTAAACAAATCATTATAAACATCAAAGGCAACTACAGAAGTCTTTGCTCGAGGGACGAATCCTCGTACTATCCGACTGGACTTGCCTAAAGTAAGTTTCGGCGAAAGGCGGAGGACTTGTTGATTACCGGACTGTTTTACTAATTTAGATACGATAACATCGCCGGGGGTCGCAAGAGATAGATAATTTGTTGCATCACCGAAAAAAGCTCGGACTCTATAATAATAAGTCCTCCCAGGCAGTAAGCTCTTATCATCATCTAAATAACGATAAGTTCCGGTGGCCAAACCAGCGACTAGATCAGTAGTCTGAGAAAGAGCAGAATTGGGACTGCCTCTAGGATTTCCGGAAACGGCTTTCCCGTCGCCCCCGAACTGAATGGGTATCTTAGTGTTAAAGTTCCTGTAAACAGTGCCGTCTTCTTCCCTGACCGCTATTTTGGAATTAACGCCAGGAAAATTATATTTTGTAATTAATGTATCTACATTCTTCCCAAGATTTGGTGAGTTGGTCTCAATAAGAACAGCCTCTCCTTGAGGGTTAAGCTGGCTTGCTCCTTCATCTTGAGGAAACGGGCCGTGTCGTTCAACGATGAAATTAGGAGCGCGGAATTGATTGTAGAAGGAAACTAACTGACCAGCAAACCCTTGCATCCCCATTGCAACGGGAGCTTGTGGCATGCGCCATTCGAGTTGCACCGCTTGATTCAAATCAGAGTCAAATAATCGACGGAATTGGGAAATCGGTTCCCCGCTTCTTGCGACTGGAACGGCTCTAATTTCAAGCGGAGCGGGTAGACCACTGAGTACTATAGGATGCTTGATTAGTGATAAGAGTGCAAACAATTGACCCAACAAATTGCCTGGAGAATCGGCACCAATATATATAACAAGCATTGCCACAGTAGAACCGGGAGGATACTGTGGACGGAACAAATCCGAAGTGTCGAAGAATTTTGATACTACTTTTGCTTCGAATCCAGGATAAGCTCCGGATACAGAATATAAAACACCGCCAAAATCAGGTCGACTAAAATCAGGATGCACCAAAAGAAGGGCGAATCCTGTAGATCTAATTTGATTTATAAGTGCTCGCAGCGCAGCAAGAAGAGTGGCCACTATGGCCCGAAACGGATTCAATAAATCAAGCATGAATGGCTTGATTAAATCCAACAGAGCTTCAAGTAGAGCTTCCACCCCCTCGAGGACTGACAAAGCCGCCTGGACCGGCGGCTTTAGCGGATCGAATATATCAAACTTAAAGTTTATGACATCCCAATCGGCCACGGCTTCACCTTCCGGTCATACGTTTCCGAATGGCAACAAGGCGTTTAACTTCTTCCTCAGCTTGGCTGATGGCTTGGCGAGTCCCGGCTTCAAGCAACTTTAGATTATCACGAATTTTGTTAAAAGAAAGCTCTTGATTGTGTTTCCAGGCCGGAGGAGGGTCGCCTACAGACTTTCTGTCGCGAGAAGCTTCTGTTGGTCCTCCAACAGCTTCGTGATGTCGTCCTGTCTCTTGGACGCTGCTTGCATTTGTTGCGTCAGCGTCCCCGTCTTTCTGTTGGCTCTCTGGTCTATCCATAAGTACCGAGCATCATAAAGTTTTTCATCTACAAGCATGGTAGATATCTGATCTAGAAAAGATGAGATATCTGCAGCCCTAGCTAAAAGAGTTAAATCACGTCCTACAATACCGGCAGTAGTAACAGATCCCTGCCATGTTTGAGTTGCTGCAAAAAAAGCAAGTGTTTTTCTTAAAAATGAAGAGGCGAATCCGAAATTAGTGCCTCTCAGTAATGTCAATGGTTTAATTATTGAGTATATTGTGCTCCCAATTGAAACGAAAGGAGCATACGGATCTACCACTTCGATTGTCAATATGGTGGATGTAACGTCAATAATCTCATATAAACCAATATTAGGACCAGATTCAACAAAAATAAGCCATCCTGGTTGCACACCAAGAAGCGTGAAATTAGCTCCTGTATCAGTTAGAGTATTGGATGTAGTTATACCAATCCCAGAAAATTCGGTAGTCCCGTAATTTTGTATAGCAGCAAGAATACTTCTTATCTCAGAGTTGACCGTCCCGATAAGAGCAGGCGATGCAGGTGGAGTGGCTATATTGGCGTTTAAAACACCGATCTCTTCAGTTAGAACATCAAAAATATATGGTCTCCTTGTCAAATTGACGATATCACTACCGGCAAGGTCAATGCTTGGCCATGGCGAAGAGACCGTGAAACTCGTCGCACTAGAGATGGCTAGGACGAATCTGGTCTGGCCAGCATTAGGCCCATTAAGGAATCCGACCATATCATTAACTGCCACCGGTAAGTTAGTATTAGCTACATGAATAAAATCAACCGATACTCGAGCTGTCTTAACATATGAATATGCAAGCTGTTCACGAGTAGCAAGTGTCCCCTCGTTTAAATACCTCAAGATTGGCAGCGAAAGACGGCCATCATCATTTTGTTCTAAGCCGTCTAGTACAGGAATCCTCTTCGATTTAAGGTCGGTGTTTGTGAATGTGAGAGGTGCATCAACTATTTCATTACCAACGACAGGATTTTGAAGAGGTGGTGAACTAACAACGGTCGCATTGAGTATTTCACCAGTGTCAGAATTAATGCTAAGATCCCGACCGGGAACATAAAAATGATTGAGATTATTTGAATTACTGGAAGTATTCTGGAGGATACTTCCAACATCGATCAAAACAGGGAAACTCAGCGTAATAACAGCTGGCTCTGTGGTCGTTGCGCTGACAACTGTTCCAGATCCTACTAGGCTTCCATCAAGTGAGTATAAACCGATATCTTGATTCGCAACAAACCTAGGAATTAAATTATCTGGATCACCATTTTTGGCGATGGTCACAGTAGTCCCGAAAGATGAAGTAAGTATCGACCTAGCAGGGGCCGAAGTCATCGTCTTTACAGATTTGACGTTTTCAATTCCTAACGTCCCAATAACTTGCCCAAAATCCGCCGCCGAGACAGCGTCATTTAGCCCAGCAGATACTGTTAAGGCAACTGGGAATATTCGAGAAAGAATATTCGGAGTGGCCATGGTTCCATAAATAGGAATCTTGCTAAACGTGAAGAACCCAGTCAGCGCAAACTTGTCATATAGTTTTATGCGGTCATCGATATCATTTGTGATTGACGAGTATAAAGCCCTAGGAGGATTATTCTTTAGACCATCAAAGCGGAACCTACCGGAATTCCCACCCGCTACTCTCCCGTCAAGGTTAGCGAGTATGTCCTCATATGTATTTATCAAATCATTATAGAATTTAAGCAGTCGTATTACCACTTCGTCGACATTGCCAAGATTTTGTTCGTTGAAATAAGGACTTGCACGACCAAAGTCCTTATTCGCCATAGAAGTAACATTGGCCGTATTTGGTCCGGAAGAACCGCCTGATTGAGCACTTTGTTTCAGTAAAGCTGTTACTTCAGGTAAATACGTTTCAACAGTCTCCACACGATAGAAAAAAGAGTCGGGAGCATATAGGTTATAAGTAGATGATAATCGTTGCCCAAGAAGCCCATTCAGAGAATCTGGAGCTATAGCGTACGCATAATTGATGTCGAATTTAGTACCTGCTGATTGGAATTCGAGAGATACATAAAGTGAATACAATATCGAACCGAACCCGATCGGTTTGGTTAAAGTAATAATTCCACCATTAGCAACTTGATAATCAACACCTTGTATGAGAACCTTGTTCTGATTCCCCATCTCAATGAGTGTAAAAGCAAAATTGAGATCTGCAGGAAGTGAAGTCTGGAAAGAAATACCTGTGTTATATACCGGCCTTATAGAACGAATTATGATGGGTATAACGTAGTTCCTGCGAGCAGTTGAAGAAATGGTAATGGTGGTCCTATTGTTCGCTTGATCATAAGATGAATTTATGACATAGTATGGATCGCCATCAATTTTAATTACTGTCCCAATAGAATAATCTGGTATCTTCCCAGCAAAAGAAAAGGCATTCGTGCCACTGATGAATATATCAGCTTGAGCAGTTTCTATGACCATATAAGGGCCATTAATTGGCGCACACGATTGAATAATAGAGCCATTTGAATCTGCGACCGCTGGGACATCGAAATTAACTATAGTTATATCTGATGAAGAATCATAATTGACTGATTGAACAGTTAAGAGGTCCACACCTCCAACAAGTAAACCAGAACCAGCGGCGATATAAGCGCGTTGATCCCCGTTGAAAGTAGTAAACGTGCTGCCCGATGTTATCTGTGATGTATCAATATCAATCTTATCAGCCAATAAATTGAAGCTAGATTCTCCACCAGTCGCTTCCTCAACCCAATAATCAACAACGAGACTATCGCCATTTACTATTGGATTAGAGAGCCTTATAACCCCTGGAGCTTCAAATTCAAAACTTGCTGCATCAAGAGGCACACCATTTAAATAAGC
>DATBQC010000905.1:0-1747 GCA_036561065.1 Methylobacter sp.
GTGGTGAGTTTTTTAATTTTCATGAACAAAAAGCCGCAGCAGGCAGCAGTAACCGATCCGGTTTACCAGAAAGCTCAATAAAGCCGAAATGTCGATAGAATGCGGCGGCTGAATCATCCTTCGCATCAACGATGATACCAACCACCGCTAAAGTATCTCTTGCCCGTCTTACCTTTTGACAAGCATCGGCCAGCAATATTGAGCCTAGCCCTTTGCCTTGAAATGTTTGATCGACGGCTAATCGCCCTATTAAAGCCACCGGTACAGGGTATCGCGGCAGTTTATGCGCCAGTTTTTCAGGTAAATCCGAGCAATTGACACTGCCCGCGCTTAACGTGAAAAACCCGGCCAAGCAGCCTGAATCATCCGCGGGCGAAGCAACAAAGACTCTTGCAAGATCACGCTTTACATCCTGTGAGGCATAGCGACGAATATAATCATCAAGTGCAGATTGTCCGCAACTAAATGATTTTGCATCAATCTTGTTATCGTGAGCCCTGATGATATAAAGGCCGTCAACGCTCGACCTGTTCATTATGGCGATCAAAGGCGCGGCTTAAAGCGGCATTGACTTGTGCTGGTTTATCGAGAGCGGCAAGAAAAGCTTCAAAATCTGCCGGATCTAAAGTGATCGATTCATGCGCCTGAATCACTTGTTCCGCTGAAGCCAAGGCATGAGAAAGTATAAATTCTGAAACGCTGACATGCGCATAGGCGGCAGCCTTATTAAGCATTTGTCTAGAGTGATTATCGCATCGTATGTTGAGACGACTTTCTTTGACGGTTGTTGCACTCATTGGGAATCTCCTAAACCAATCAGAATTAATTGTGCGCCGTTTGTACAGACATTGCAATATCCATATCAAGTAGTCTCGAATATTTTCCCGTTAAGCCTGTAGGACGGATTCGCCGCTAGGCAATCCGCCACAACTTCAACTGGTTGCCATCAGCGTTGTGCGAATGTGGCGGTTTGCTAGCGCGAAACCGCCTTACAGCGCTTATAAAAATCCCAGGACTGGATAGGCGTTGTGTCTCTTGATCAATGCACAACGCCGATAACAGCCTGTCATAATTGAGGTGGATTGCCTGGCGGCGAATCCCTCTACGTTGAAGCTTTACTCTAGCCTCGTTGTATCTTTCTTATTGACATTCTCTTCTGATTTACTATTTGCTGGTAGGCCACCTAGTACGTATCCAGTAATTCCGCTCAATATAGCTATTGCACCATCGGTTAGGACGTGAAGAACACTAAGTGCGCAGGCTGCAATAACGACTACAATAACAGTAAGAAGCCTTATTGCTGATTGGCTTTCTAAAAACTGATTCGTGCTTTTTGTAGCTTGCTCTGGATGGCTTTTAAAATAAATTCCTGCCACTACTGCCCCACTAACAATAATTAATCCCATTATGGCAGCAATCATCGTAAGGCCGAATTTCCAAAGCTCTGGGTCAAGTTGTTCTTGCATTTATCCATACTCCAAAATTCGAGAAATTCCGGAGGCCGGGCAACAGCTTTTTGTTGCTCGACCTTTTGCACTAAGATACTGCACTGGCTAGTGCTTTCAACACAGTGTCGTCACCCCAATATTGCGTGTGTGACATTGGATTCCAACTGGATGCTATTGTCCCCCATATCCCGTCACTTGCATTCACTTGAATGTCAATCACGGCATTATCATAAGACTGACCGTGGCCCATAGTATTTTTCGGATCAAATAAAACCTTCAAAGGTGCAAGAGGGTATCCT
>DATBQC010000906.1:0-2122 GCA_036561065.1 Methylobacter sp.
TGGCAGGTTTGGCACTGATGGCAGCAGGCGCAAGTTTCCAGGCGTATGCTTTTGAAAGTTCACCGGTGCTGGATCTGGCAACCGCAAAGAAAATGGCTGCCGGATGCGAAGCCAAAGCGGCAGAAAAAGGCTGGAAGATGAGCGTTACCGTGGTCGATGCAGGTGCTAACCCGATCTACTTTGAACGTCAGGACGGTGCTTATATCGCTTCTGCTGAAATAAGCCGGGAGAAGGCCGAGAACTCAGCCAAGATGCAGATGCCGACCAGTATGTTTGAAGATATCGCGTTCGGCAAAGATAAAAAAGGCGGCCCGGTACCGGGCTTGGCTACATTGCCTGGATTTGTGACCTTGGCAGGCGGTATACCGATCAAAGCAGGCAATGCTTTCCTGGGTGCAATAGGTGTGAGCGGCGGCTTCCCAAATGAAGATGCAGCCTGCGCGCAAGCCGGTATCGATGCAGTCGCCTCGCAATTGAAATAACAGCCGCTAGGCATGGTAAGGAATAGGGTCTGGAGAGTGACAGCGAAATAAACCGCGAAGGAAGGGAATATTATGAAAGTCAGTAGAGAGAAATCTGCCGAGAACCGGGAACTGGTACTGGATACTGCAGCCAGGATGTTCAAGGAGCATGGTTTTGACGGGATAGGCGTGGTCGATCTGATGAAGAACGCGGGGTTGACTGCGGGGGGCTTTTATAACAATTTCGAATCGAAGGAAGATCTGATGGCGCAGGCATGCAAGCGCGCCTCGGAGAAATCGCTGGCCAGATGGCAGGAGCACATCGACAACCCGGAGATCGCCGACCCGTTGAAGCGTATCGGCACCGCCTACCTCTCACCCAAGAACCGCGACGACCTGGGCAGCACCTGCCTGTTTTCGACTTTGGGTTCTGAAGTGGGCAGGCACAACCCCGCCGTGCGGCAGGTATTCACGCAAAGCATAGAAGCCACCATAGCGCTGTTGATACCGTTGATGGCAGGCGAGACTGACAGCAGGAAACGGGAGAATGCGATCGCAGTGTTCTCGCAATGGCTGGGCTCGCTGATCCTGTCCAGAGCGACAGCCGGCAATGCTTTATCCGACGAGATACTTAGAGTCGCCAGAGAAAAGTCCGGCCTGGATTGAAACTTACGAGGATATGCATACTGCGCCTTAACTAACACCTGAGTGTAAATTTCCTATTGGCAAATAAAAACCCGCCGAAGCGGGCTAAGTAAGTCGATAGATATCTAAATTTCTCCGGTAGCTAATGCCGCTGTATCAAGCCTGTCCAAAGGTGCTCTAAGTCTAATTACAATCTCTTTGATATGTGCTTTAGCAATATTCGCCACCGCAATTGGAATGAAGAGTGTAATAATTAAAACGGGCGCACTAAGTGCCAAATGCTCCAGCAGAATAAAATTCATCCTTATGCAATACATCTTAAAGAGCTTTTGTTGCTCTTCATCTAAATTCTGAATACTAGCTTTAAATCGTTCAGAAAATAATGACAATCTCGGCTCTGTATTTTTTATGACAACAGCGAGTAATATGACTTGGATTATGTTTAACCTATGACCAAATCTTATAAACCCATTAATAGCGTTTCTTAACATTCCATAAGAAGCCATATCAAAAGAGATATTCCCTTGCGCAGCTTCATTAAATAACTCATCGCGCAATTTAAACATTTCTTGCCTGAATCGATCAGTGCAAAAGTCACGATATAGCCAAAACACCAGTACCACTAAAAGAGCAATGGATATTAATGAAGTTATAGCAGTATAAGGATTGTTCATAATTTGTCCTCCGGCCTCGTATCACCTCGTGGCGTTAAGTTGCTAGTAGACCTACTTGGATCAATCATAGTTTCAAGCTCTTTAATCCTGCCGTGAAAATGCTCAACTGTATCTTTACGGAGCTTTCTTTGATTGACTCCATAAAGAACACCGCCAACGCTAGCTCCCCAGGCAATTGCTACGGATATATGCACACTCGCTAAGAAATTGATGCCAATATCGGCAAAAGTCGAATGACCGGATAAAGTAGAGATAGACAAATAGACATACCTTGCTATTAATACGATGGCGCCCCAACGTATCAATGACAACGCAATTTGAACACTGCCTTCAGAAAACCTC
>DATBQC010000907.1:0-8693 GCA_036561065.1 Methylobacter sp.
CATTGGCGAGTTATTCAAGTATGATATGCCGTTAGGAGGCGTGTTAGACCCAGAATTTTATTGCTGTAAAAAGCATAAAGCACAGATGATATGTGGAAACTATTTAATCATATAGTTAGCCGAGAAAAGAACTACTGAAGAGTATTATGAAGTATAGAGAAAGCAATCTAGATCGAAACCTAAGAAAGTGGAGGGTGTCCTGGATTTTGTGTAAACGGAGTTTATTAATGGTTCGGCATTCGGTCGTCGAATTGAATACTAAACCGATTCAAAGCAGCTTTCCAGTCATGTAAAGGCATGGTCCATTTTTCACTGATATTTATCAGTGCCAGATAGAACAGTTTAGACAACGCTTCATCACTGGGAAACGAGCCTCGATTCTTGGTGATTTTCCGCAGGCTCATATTCACCGACTCGATGGCGTTGGTGGTGTAAATGATACGGCGTATCTCCGGCGGATAATCGAAGAACGGAATGATACGGCTCCAGTTGCGTCGCCAGATTTGGGCAATAGGCGGGTAAGTATCGTTCCATTGGGCCTCGAATTCAGTCAGCCGCTGCTCGGCCTCATCGACAGTGGCCGACTGGTAAATTTGCTTGAGATCGGCCGCGACCTGTTTGCGCATTTTCCAACTGACATAGTTCAGGCTATTGCGCACCAAATGCACGATGCACAGTTGTACCGCCGTTTGCGGATAGACCGTTTCAATAGCCTCAGGAAATCCCTTCAAGCCATCGACGCAGGCGATGAAGATGTCCTGCACACCGCGATTCTTCAGTTCAGTGACCACTTGCAGCCAGAATTTGGCACCTTCGGCTTGGGCGATCCAGAGTCCCAGCACTTCTTTTTCGCCACCCATATTAATGCCAATCGCCAGATAAACCGCTTTGACCCGCACAGCGCCGGTGTCGCGCACTTTGACGTGGATGCAGTCGAGATACACAATCGGATAAATCGGTTCGAGCGGCCGTGACTGCCAAGCTTTGACTTCATCGGCCACGGCATCGGTCACCGAGGAAATCAACGAGGGTGATACTTCGGTGCCATACAGCTCCTCCAAATGGCTCTGGATTTCTCGAACAGTCAGGCCGCGCGCATAGAGCGATATGATCTTGTCATCGAAACCCGTCCAACGTGATTGGTGTTTGGCGATGATTTGCGGTTCAAAAGTACCGTGGCGATCGCGAGGAATCTCGATTGGCAATTCGCCGAAGTCGCCCTTGAGCGTCTTTGGGCTTTTGCCGTTGCGGGTATTGCCTGTGGCATTCATAACGGGATTATGCCTGGCATGCCCTAGGTGTTCGGTCATTTCGGCTTCCAAGGCTCGTTCGACCAAGGCTTTGGTCAATTGCTTCAGCAGGCCGTTTTCGCCGATCAGGTCTTCGGGTTTTTGATAGCCTGACAATAAGCTATCAATGAGGGCGGTAGGGATGGGGTTTGATACGGTCATTTTGACTCCTTACAAAGTTAACGGCAGTTTCCCGCCAAATGACCGTTTACACAAAAATTCTTACACCCTCTCAACAGACAAAGAGGAAGACATTAAAGCCTGGATGAAGAATAAAATAGAATATTTGCCGGGCGATACATGGCCGGAGTCTTGGATAATTCAAAAATGCTCCGACTCTATTGATATACTTTCTCCGTTGTTGGGTGTTAGTGAGGATGAGTTAGTCGATATTCTTGAGCAAGGTTTAGAGGCAGGAAAGCACAATGAATTTAGTGCGATAGGTGTTGCTGTTGGTCTTGAAGCACAAGATGTTATGGCCCGATTTTGTATGGCAATTAATCAGGGCCATGCAAATCAGTTCGAAAAACTCATTCAATCCCTTCAGAAACGTCTAGATGGCTAACAAGGCATTGCGGGGTATGCATAAAGCTAAATAATGAGTCAGGTCGGGGCGCGCACAGCGTGTACCCTACAAATCTTGCAACAGATTACTTAACCGCGCAAACTCAGCCAGCGATATGCTTTCGGCCCTCAATGTCGGGTCTATGCCCAAAGCGACGATCTCTTCCTCATCAATCAGTTTTTTCAGCGAATTACGCAATGTTTTGCGTCGCTGCGAAAACGCCTGGGTGACTACCCGGTTGAGCTTGGCTATATCATTAACCGCAACTGGCGGTTGCCGGTGCGGCACCAATCTGACGATAGCCGATGTTACCTGCGGCACCGGGTCGAAGCTTTCCGGCGGCACTTCAAACAGCAGCTCGGGCAAGCAGTAATATTGCATCATCACGCTGAGCCTGCCGTATTTTTTGCTACCCGGAGCCGCGCAAATCCGGTCGACTACTTCCTTTTGCAGCATGAAATGCATGTCTTCAATGCAATAGGCGTTATCCAGCAGATGGAACATCAACGGCGTTGAAATGTTATAGGGCAGATTGCCGATAATGCGCAACTTCTCATCCCCGTTCGCCAGCGACGAGAAATCGAACCTTAATGCATCGGCGCTGTGAATTTGCAGGTTAGGGTATTGCTTGAATTTATCTTTCAGCAAAACCACCAGATCCCGATCCAGCTCGACCACGTCCAGGCGCACCTTTTCATTCAACAAAGGCTCGGTCAATGCGCCTTGGCCCGGTCCAATTTCAACCCAGTGTTGGCCGGGTTTTGCCTGGATGCTGGAGATGATGTTGTAAATAATGTTGTGGTCATGCAGAAAATTCTGACCGAAGCGTTTGCGCGCGATATGTGCCATTTTATTGTGTAGCCATGGTTAATGCGGTTTGCAGTGCGAATTGCAGGCTGCCTAAATCGGCCTTGCCGCTGCCGGCAAGATCCAACGCCGTGCCGTGGTCAACCGAGGTGCGGATGATCGGCAACCCCAATGTGATATTGACGGCCTGCCCAAAACCCATATGTTTAAGCACCGGCAAGCCCTGATCGTGATACATCGCTAATACCGCGTCCGCTGTAGCCAAGTACTTTTCGGTGAACAGTGTATCGGCCGGTAGCGGTCCATGCAGATTCAGGCCCTGTTTGCGAAAGGTGTCGAGTACCGGCACCATAATGTCGATTTCTTCCCTGCCCATATGGCCGTTTTCTCCGGCGTGGGGATTAAGTCCGCACACCAGTATTTTCGGATGAGCGATGCCAAAGCGTGTTCTCAGGTCGTGATCCAGTACCCGGATCACCATGCGCAGTCGGGTGTGGGTAATGGCTGCGCTGACCTCAGATAGCGGCAGATGCGTTGTCGCCAGAGCCACCCGCAATCCCGGCGTTGCCAGCATCATCACCGGATGGCCGCCGGTAATATCGGCAATAAATTCGGTATGTCCGCTAAAAGCAAAGCCCGCATCGTTGATTACGCCTTTGTGCACGGGGCCGGTGGCCATAGAATCGAAAACCACGTCCATGCAGCCTTTGGTCGCTTTGGTGATGG
The DNA here is from genome assembly GCA_036561065.1 of Methylobacter sp. Taxonomy (GTDB): domain Bacteria; phylum Pseudomonadota; class Gammaproteobacteria; order Methylococcales; family Methylomonadaceae; genus Methylobacter_A. The sequence goes on from DATBQC010000907.1 coordinate 3,388, forward strand.
TTTTTAGCACATAGCGGCTATTGGCCGGATTCAGCTGCCCGCATTGGACCGGTTCCGCCAGTTCCACCGGCAAAACCGTCAGGCATCCGGAGGTCTGGGCGCTGGCAGGCAGCGTAACGTCAAACTCTTTTAGCTGTAGCGGTAAATTTAACTGCTTGGCGCGTTCTTCCAGTAATTGCGGACTGGCGATAACGATGATTTCGCAAGGCAAATCCTGCTGTGCAAGCTGAATGCAGAGATCAGGGCCTATGCCTGCGGGTTCTCCGGGTGTTAATGCGATGCGCGGTACGGGTAGCCTGATGGTCATCTGAAAGCTGAGATAAAAAAGAGAGATTTTACAGCATAACGACGGGGATGATTTAAAAAACGCTGATTTTGAAGATAAGGTTTGGCTGGAAGCAGCCGGCGCATGACATCAGATAAGCATCAATGTTTCATCAGACTATGCCGGCCTTTTCGGCTTTGATGGATGTCCGGAGCGCGTGATTTATTTTTGTTTTGGGTGGGGCTGGGCGCATGAATAAAGGCGACATTGACGCGCTACGAGGGAACGATAATCTGCTGAAGAGCTAAACTCCGTAAATCTTACGCTTACGCCAGAACGTTGCCCTGCTCATACCCAGCGTACGCGCGGCTTGAGTAACCTTGCCATTACTCTGTTCCAGCGCCTGACGGATTGCAGCGGATTCCTCATCCGCCGATAGCGGCGTGTTTTGGACGGCTGGAAGCTCAATGGTGCGTGGTTCCCTAAACTCAGGGGGTAATTCAGACCAACGCAAGGTTGTCCCCCGGCCTACCGCAAATGAGTATTCCACGACATTATGCAACTCCCGGATATTGCCCGGCCACGCATAATCCAACAAAGCGCGCATGGCCTGGGGATCGATTTTTTCAATTTTCCGAAAATTATCCGCATTATGCAGCTGGATAAAATGCCAGATCAGCAAGCCTATATCTTCTCGGCGCTCCCGTAACGGCGGAATGAAAATCGGCACAACTCTGAGCCGGTACATCAGGTCTTCGCGGAATCGGCCCATTTTTACTTCTTCCCGTAATGAACGGTGGGTCGCGGCAACGATGCGAACATCGACATCAATCGAACGATCGCCGCCTACCGGGATAAAGTTTCTTTCCTGAATGACCCGAAGCAGCTTGGCCTGCAACTCAAGCGGCAGTTCGGCCACCTCATCCAGAAATAGGGTTCCGCCGTGCGCGCGCTGGAACAGCCCGCTGTGATCCTTGACCGCACCGGTAAACGCGCCGCGCACATGGCCGAACAACTCGCTGTCCAACAGGCTGCTGGACAAGGCCGCGCAATTGATCGCCAAAAAAGGCGCGTTGCGACGGGCGCTCAGATCGTGAATGGCCTTGGCAACCAGCTCCTTGCCGGAACCGCTTTCGCCTCTTACTAAGACAGTGGCTTCTGTTTCTGCTGCGTTTTGAATGATCTGAAAAACCGCCTGCATGGCCGGTGAGCGGCTTAGCAGCCCTTGAAAACTCTGCTTTCCATCCAGCATAGGCGCTTCGCCTACAGGACGTAGGCGAGGGGCGTGAGCAGGAGCGGAAGCTTCTTTCGGCAAAGCTGTGCTTGCCGCCTGCTCCGAAGCAGGAAGCAGTAGCCCCAAGCCACCGGCAAAATCGCCCTCCAGGTCGTACAAAACCTGACTAATTTTTTCCAGCTCAATGTTATGTCCGCCAGCCTGAGATGATGTTATGAGTTGTTTTTGATGTTCACCGCCCTCAGTAATCGCGTATTCTGGAAAACAAGTTTTGTTTGCGATTTCCCCGGCCTTCAATCCCGTTAACTGCTCCGCGCCCCGGCTCCAGTGAACGACCTGTTGATCCCGGTCAACAATATAAAGGCCTGTAACATCGCAAAGTGCCAGCAGCTTTAAAAACAACGGTTGTATCGGCTGGCGTTCCAGCCAATCCGACAAGGGTTCATTGATTTGTTTCATAAGTGTCTCATTGAATCTAATAAATGTTTCAATGAGACAATATATGAAACAGGCGAAAGGCACAAGGCAAAAGGCGAAAAGTGCGCAACCTCTTAGCCCTTAGCCCTTCGCCTTTTGTCTCAGTCTTTTGGCACAGGTGTTGCACTAACTAACTCATATCCCTTAATCCACCGGAGAGACATCATGCTATTCAAACAATTATTCGATCAGGAAACCTGGACTTACACCTACTTGATTGCCGACCCCGTCAGCAAAGACGCGATCCTGATCGATCCGGTCAATACCCATATTGATGAGTATATTGAGCTGCTGGCAGCACACGGCCTACAACTGAAATATTCGCTGGAGACCCATGTGCATGCCGACCACATTACCGCCAGCGGCCTGCTGCGCCAACGTTTGGGCGCGCAAACCGGCGTTAGCGGCCTGTGCGGCGCAGAATCGGCCGACATTCAAATTCAGGACGGCGATATTTTCAAGTTCGCAGGTGACGAACAAATCAGGGTAATTGCCACGCCGGGCCACACTCGCGGCAGTATTTCCTTTTTATGGCGTGACCGCCTGTTTACCGGCGACTCGTTATTGATTGGCGGTTGCGGACGCACCGATTTCCAGGGCGGCGATGCCGGTGCGCTGTATGACTGCATCACCCAACGCTTGTTCACGCTGCCGGATGAAACGCTGGTCTATCCGGGGCATGATTATCAGCAGCGCTGGGTCAGCAGCATCATGCAGGAACGCACCACCAATCCGCGTCTGGCAGGCAAGACCCGCGAGCAGTTTATCGAGATTATGGGCAATCTGAATTTACCCAAGCCCCGATTAATCGACGAGGCCGTTCCCGCCAACCGCTATTGCGGGTTGGATGAGAATGAGCGCCAGGATGCGGTAGCGCTTAGGGATGAAACGTTGCCGATTCGCGCCACGACAAAAACTGAAGATATGGTGGCTGTCGCCAAGCAACACATTGTTGAAATCGATGTTGCCAAATCGAAACAACTGCTGGCGGAAGGCCATATCGCGCTGATCGATACCCGCGAAGAAAGCGAATATGCCGCCGGGCACATTGACGGCGCATTATTGATACCGCGCGGCATGCTGGAGTTCAAAATAGGCAGCCAGCCCGAACTGGCCGACAAGTCGAAAGCTGTTCTGATCTACTGCCGTTTGGGCAATCGTTCGGCATTGGCGGCGCAGACTATGCAGCAATTGGGTTACACTAATGTGCTGTCTATGGCCGGTGGATTTGAAGCGTGGAAAAAAAGCCAAACGGTCTAAGACGCCAGTTGATAAAGAGAAAATGGGTGCATGACAAAAAAGCGCGTTACTTTACACTTTTTTACCGTGCACCGAAATTTTCCACTAACTACAGAATTAAGAGGAATTTATGTCAAACAAACACCATACCTTGCTAATCATTGGGGGCGGAGCCGCAGGCGTTTCCGTTGCCAACAACATGCGCCGTCAAAATGCTGAGATTGATATTGCCATTGTTGAACCGTCTGAAGTCCATTATTACCAGCCGGGTTTCACCATTGTCGGCGGCGGCGCTTATACCTTAAAAGAAACCATCCGCAATGAGGTCGACTTGATCCACCCAAGCGTTACCTGGATCAAGGACTATGCAGAAACCTTTCAACCGGATGACAACAGCGTCAGTTTACGTTCCGGCGATACCGTCAGTTACGACTATCTGGTGGTCTGCCCCGGTCTGCAACTGGATTGGGACAAGATTGCAGGCTTGAAAGAAACGCTGAACAAAAACAATGTGTGCAGCAATTATTCCGCCGAGACCGTCGAATACACTTGGGAATGCATCCAGAATATCAAGGAAGGGTCGGCGCTGTTTACCCAGCCGCCGATGCCGATCAAATGCGCGGGCGCGCCGCAAAAAATCATGTATCTGGCCGCAGATCGCTTCCGTAAAAGAGGCACGCTGGACAAATTCAATATTGAATTTTTCAATGCCGGCCCGGTCCTGTTCGGCGTACCGTTTTTCGCCAAGGCCTTAAGCAAAGTCGTCGCCGACTATGGCATTAAAACCAATTTTAACCACAATTTGGTTGCTATCGACGGCCCTGCCAAAACTGCCACCTTCGAGGCCACCGACAGCGACGGCAACAAGCAACAAGTTACCAAGGCATTCGACATGATTCATGTCACGCCGCCGCAAAGCGCGCCGGATTTCATTAAAAAAAGTCCGCTGGCCAATGCTGCCGGTTGGGTTGATGTTAATCCAAAATCCCTGCAACATAATAAATACGGCAATATTTTCAGTCTGGGCGACGTCGCTGCCACAACCAACGCAAAAACCGCCGCGGCGGTACGCAAACAGGTTCCGGTCGTGGTTGACAATATTCTTAGCTTGAAGAACAGTACTGATCTAAGAGAAGGCTATGACGGTTACGGCTCCTGCCCATTAACCACCTCGCTGAGCACTGTGATGCTGGCTGAGTTTGCCTACGACGGCAAGGTAACGCCTTCTTTCCCTTTGCTGGATCCAAGAAAAAACCGCTTTATCTGGTGGTGGGGCAAAACTACCGGCTTTCCTTGGCTGTACTGGCATTTGATGATCAAAGGCTACCGCATCGATATTCCTCATCTCGAATGCTATGCCAAAAAGTTTATGAAGGAAGAATAAATTATTAGGCGAAAGGCGAAAGACACAAGGCGAAAAAACCTCCTGCGTCTTTCACCTTCCGCCCTTTGTCCTTTGCCTTTCGCCTTTTCTCCCGATGCCCCATTCAAAATCCGATAACTTACGCTTGACCCTGTTATTTCCGATAATAGGCTGGCTTAAATCCTACACTCGCGAGGAGTTTTACAGCGACGTGTTCGCCGGCATCATCACCGCTATTTTGCTGGTTCCTCAAGGCATTGCCTATGCAATCCTGGCCGGTCTGCCGCCGCAACTGGGGCTTTATGCCAGTATCCTGCCGCCTGTGCTGTATGCCTTTTTCGGTACCAGCCGCACCCTGTCGGTCGGGCCGGTTTCGATTGCCGCGATCATGATTGCCAGCGCCTTGAACGCGACGGAAATCAGCGTACTGGGCAACCCAGTGCAAAGCGCACTGATTCTGTCCGCAGAAAGCGGAATCATTATGTTGTTGATGGCGCTGTTGCGCATGGGCGGGCTGGTAAATTTTATCAGTCATCCGGTACTCACCGGCTTTACCAGCGGCGCAGCATTATTGATTATCGGTAGTCAGTTACCGCAGTTGTTCGGCATAAAAACACCGTCATGCGGCTTTGAGCTGGAGTGCTACAACACCATTTTTCAAGCATTTAATGTGGCCACAATACTAATCGGCTTTGGCGCGTTAGGTTTGCTGATATTTTTTAGCGGGC
>DATBQC010000908.1:0-2193 GCA_036561065.1 Methylobacter sp.
GTCTTTTATAGTAAACTTCATAGCCAAGGTCATGAAGTTCAATCATTGAGTGCAATAACTGTAAACTGGATCGGAGAGATAACATGCTGGGATATGATGAAAAACGCAATTATATTCGAATGGAAATAGACTGCGACGTCACCTACAAGCTCGCAGATTCAGCTGAATTGCACCATGGGCGATGTTCATCAATCAGCGGTGCCGGCGTTTCATTTATCGCCGACCGTGCTTTTGACGCAGGCAAGGCCATGGAAATAAACGTCATTCCCAAAAACACAGTGACACCCTCGATGACCGCTTTTATTGAAGTTATCCGAAGCACTCCGCAAGACGACGGTAGCTACGAAGTTGCCGCCACCATAAAGAGTATCAAGGGGGACTAGCATTCCTCATTTAAATTACAGAACCGCTATTTTTATTATGTATACGATTACCAAAGAGGTGTATTTTTGTTACGGACACCGGTTAATGAATCATCCCGGCAAATGCCGAAATTTACACGGACATAGTGTCAAAGCCTCAATTTCTATCGAGCATGAACAACTCAACGACCAAGGCATGGTTTGCGATTTTTCCGACATCAGGGACTGCGTCGAGACTTACATCGATCAACATCTCGATCACAATTTTCTGTTGCATAAAGACGACCCGATCATCCCGATGCTCACTGTAAACAAGGAGCGTTTCCTTGCCCTGGACGAGCATCCCACCGCAGAAGTCCTGAGCAAAATGATTTATCAGCATCTCAAACAATCCGGCTTTAACGTCGCCCAAGTGGTGTTATGGGAAACTGCAAGTGCCCACGCCTGCTACCGGGAAAACTGACAGCGGTCATGAGCTTTGTAAACCCAGTCAATAAATCAATCTGCCTCGAACAAGTCTGCGAATCGAACTATCAAAAATTGTTAAAGTTAATCCCCGATTTGATGGCGTTTAAAGAAACCGCTATTGGACTCGCTCCCCACCACACCACGCTGCATCTTGAAATCATCGAGCGCACGCCTTACACATTAACGGTGGAACTTAGCCATTGTTTTGATAAAAATTTGGCACCCGCCGTGAAAATAAGGGTTTATCTGGATGCACAGTTAGCAGAAGTATTAAGCGACCATGTCCGTGCCGGTGTGACGCAGGTTTTTAAAGATCCTGGATTAAGCCGTGAAATCATGAATTACAAATGGCGCTTGAATTATTTCCTGCAAAAATGGCTGGATCATTGTTTAAATAAAGACTATTTATTCAGCGCTAATGCTGAAGCGGCGGCTTGATCCGCACTCTTAACCGTATTTATTCACCACGAAGGACACGAAGAAGATAGAGTGAAATTCGTATCCCCACACCGCTAATGCGCAAAAAAAACTTCACATTAAGCCCATTTAGATTGTTGCTGGGATTGTTTCGTCTAAGCCGCAAGCATCCGGTGTTGTTGCTGATTGTCATTGGCCTGGGTTTGGGCGGCTATGGCTATGAAGTCAAGATTGCCCGACCTATATTACTTTATCAGGGCGCGCCGCAATCCCGCGATACCAAAAATATCGATACCTGGTTTCGGATATTACGCAATCATGGCTTTATCCTGGGTTATTCGGATTTGCGCGGTAACCCGTTATGGGTGGAGTATGCGCTGACCCCGGAAGCAAATATTCCGTCCTTAAAGCGCCCCAATCGCTTTGAAACCGACTGGCGCAGCATCAATCGCGTCAGTCACGACAGCTATCAACATAGCGGCTACGACCGTGGACACATGGCACCCAATTATGCTATCAGCCATCTTTACGGCCGGGCAGGGCAGGCGGACAGTTTTTTGATGACCAACGTCACCCCGCAAAAGTCGAAGCTCAACCAGCAACTGTGGCAGCACCTGGAGGAAACGGAAATCAAGCATTTTACCAAACTGTTTGGCAAGGTGTGGGCGATCACCGGCCCAGTTTTTAGCGGTACGGTTGAGCGCTTAAGTTCGGATTGGATGGTGGAAATACCTGATGCCTTTTACAAAATTTATATCACCGAGGCCGCGCCAGGCAAACTGCCTGTTGCACTGGCCTTTTTAGTGCCGCAAACCGTCAACGGCAAAGAGCCGTTGGCGCAATTCGTGACCAGCATCGATAACATAGAAGCGCAAACCGGCCTGGATTTTTTTGCTGAATTGGATGATCGTGTTGAGGCACATTTGGAAGCAGCGATTGAGCCGCT
>DATBQC010000909.1:0-6009 GCA_036561065.1 Methylobacter sp.
TGGAATGTAAAATTATGATAAATACTATTGGAAAACCGTAAAGACCTTGTCCAGCCTATGCGTCACAATTTCTGCCATATGGCTTTGACCGCTTATAATGAGGTTATTCGTAAAATCGATCTTGGTCGGTGCGGTGTCGCGCATAAGCTGACGAATAGTGGCAGCGTCTTCTGAGTTGCCGGAGGTCGAAAAAACGCTTCAACGCTGGGTTCTAGATACATACAGATAATGCACATTGTTCCCATGTCTAACGCGGGAATCTCGCTCAAGGCGTTCGGAAAAAATCGCCAAGGCGGCAGACTGAAGCGTCGGATCGACTCGCTCCATCTTCTCCGTTTTTGACAAGATCTAAGTTACATGCACGACTGGCTGTGTTGCGGTTTAGTCCCATAGTAAGAATGAATTTGATCCACCCAAGATTGGTCTGCCATGTCGGGCCAGTTATTCTTATCGAATCCCGGCGCCTTTTCGAGGCGATCCTTCTCCATGTTTAGCTCGAAGCGCTTGTGCTCTGTGTCGAGCTTTAACGCGTCCCAAGGCACAGCAAAAAGCTTTTCCCCCATTCCGAGGAAGCCACCAAAGGACAATACCGCATAACACACTTTACCGCTGAGCGTGTCCAACATGATTTCCTTGATGTCACCGATATTTTCGCCTTTTCGGTTACAGACGTCATTCCCAATCAGGGTGTCGGCGCCCATCAGGCGGGGGCCAGGTCCTTTGCCGGCTTTGCTTTTGTAAATACCATAGGTATCGCGATCTTCGTAGTTCATGTTCATCTCCTGTAAAATGATATGAGTAAGGGTTCTTACGTTCATCTTTGCGATCGCCAGAGCCCGATAATACGAGCGTGAATGATGCTTTCTAGCGCTCACGGACAACAATACCTACGAAGCTGAATGCAGTCGGTGCGGCAAAGCACATAGAGTAAGAATTTTCTTTGGGAACGCGGATTTATTCAAAGCTATTATGTGCGCCACGAACCCTGTCCGTCTTGGTCATTATCCCCGGCTTTCCATTGCCCACTGGATTCACTTTTTCATATTTTTTTGACTGCACTCCAAGCCACCTGGTGCGCTCGTTCTTCACCTTGCACGTATTCGTCCCACGCGTTGTTGTAAGCTGCTCGGTAAATCTCCTGGGCGAGTTTTGGTAAATGTTCCCGCACACTTTTGGGCAAATCGATTAAATCTTTATAAGGCACGCCCTACCTCCGTCCGTATGATTGTCATTCACTGCACAGAGCTTCAGCTCAGATTTTCATCAGGGCAGGGCACCGTCTCCGGCTACACGATCACGTCAATCAACGCGATACTGAACGAGCTTGAAACTGCCTAAACACAGAGAGATAACTATGGTTTACTGCCGTCCCATTAACAGCGGTCGCGATTATCAACAAACCAAATCCGCGTAGCCTCAATTCTTACGGTGCGACCAGTCCGGAGCCGCACCGACCAGCATGTTGAACGCGTCTAGCGCACGAACAACGCAATCAGAATAATGATGGGAATGGGGATGCCGAGTAAGTATAAAATTATTGAGCGCATTGTTAGTCTCCTAAGTTTTGTAGATGTAATTACATGTCACGCTGCCGTCCGCCGACTGTAGCCGAAAAGCTGGCGACGAATGCACCGATGAGCAACGAGATGAAGAGCCACAGCGACGCATAGACAAAAGCTTTGCGTGCCGAGTCGGCAGCTTCTTTAGCCGCGGTTTCCGCTTCACGTAGTTTGGTCTGTACGCGGGCATAGGTATCAAGCACTCGCTTCTCTGCGTCCAGCTGTGTCAGGCCTGTGCGCTGCGCGACAATCTGACCGACATACCGACTGTCTTCAGTGGGTAGAGGGCCAGCAGTGCGTATACTGTTCATGAAGATGCGGGTAACTTCGGACCTGGATACGGCAGTGATCGGTTCCAGGCTTTCCAGATTATATCTTGGCATAGCGCCGCTTTCATCGGGAGCCGAGGCTGTTGCGGCTGCGTTAATGTCTTTTCGGAACAGGGAGTCTACAAAGTAACCCATCGGTTCACTGTTATGGTACTTTGTCATATCGGACCCGGTCGTCGTATTGCCCGTCGTGGCCGCCGCAGTAGCCGCGACGCCACCAGCCTGAATTCCACCGCTGACGATCGATCCAATCACCGACGTCAGTAGCGCGGCGGTCGCAAGCGCGGCTACGGCCCAGGCCAGGAAACCGTGAGCCGTGTCGCGGAAGTAGACCTCATCCGTATGCACCGAAACCCACTTTGTCCTCAGCCTGCCGGCGAGGTAGCCACCCATTCCGGAAGCAACGAGTTGGGTAAAGGTCAACCACAGTATGGACGATACGCCGAAGGTGGTTGCACTTACGCCGCTGTATGCCCAGGGTGATACCGAGGACAGCCCTAAACCTGTTCCCAACATCAAAAGGATCAATGCCAGGGCTGCTGTCGCCGCGGCTCCAGCAAAAATGGCGCTCCACGACACTGCACTTGTATTGGCGTGATAGACACCTGACAGGGAGTGTTCACATTCGAGTTCGTTAGCGGCTGGATCAGTAGGAAAGGTCATGATGAGTCTCCGGAAAGGTGCATTTCAAATAGTATTGCGCGAGTCGTCGCCACGTATCTGTACGCCATCGTACATAGCGGAAAATAAATTATTGCGTCAGATATGCGATCGGCTCCGACTTTGACATTGTTATGGACTCCTTATTGTTTGGACGGAGTAGTCCTAGGGAAGCCTGTCAATACGTTGATCGGCTACAATACCAGCCGTTGCGATAAAGCGCAGAGCGTCCTCAACAGACATATCTAATTCCACTACATTGTCACGTGACACAATAACCGTGAATCCGCCCACCTGGTAACTGAATGGCAGAAATACCGCAATCTGGTTGTCAGCAACAAAACTATCTGGAAACTCCTTAAAATCCGAAACTGTAACAAAGCCTATCTGCTGTCCATTGCCGGTAGGCATTTTGACCAATACCACTTGCTTGGATTTTCCTTCCTGCTCACTGGAGAAAAGAGACATAAAATCACGGGTTGCCGTATATATGATTTTAATAATGGGAATCTGTATCACCAGTGCTTCAAATTTATTGAATCGTGTCAGGAAAGCCTGGGATTCCAGAAAGCCCCCAACAAAAAACACCGCAACCAGTCCTAAAACAAACCCGAAGCCTTTTATGTACCAACTGTCTGGGAAGAAAAACTTGAAGATATTTCCCAGCACCAATTCCGCAGTGCCGGCAAGCCAGAAGAGCAAATAGAGGGTGAGTATAATTGGGATAATAGCGATTAACCCTTTGATAAAAGTTTTGCTGATCGGTTTCATGTTAAATTTCCAATTAATGTAGTGTATGCGTTGGTAAGGCCTGCACCGGTTCGGGCAAATCGTTTAAATTTTTTAGGGCATGTACTAAGATTTAGCGTTCCGTTGATGTTACGCGCATTGAACCAGGGGCCATGGACGAGGCCGTCACGCGCCAGATTATGTTGCCGACATCATCTGCGACCAGCAACGCCGAATGCTTATCGAGCGCGACACCTACGGGCCGCCCGAACGCATCGCCATCGGCGCTAACAAAGCCCGTCAACACATCGATCGGATCGCCGAAGGGCTTGCTTTCTTTGAAAGGTACAAAGATTACCCGGTAGCCGCTGCGTGGTTTGCGATTCCATGAACCGTGTTGACCGATGAAAGCCCCATTGTCGAATGGTGTCGGCCATGCGGCACTCTTGGAAAAAGCCAAACCAAGTGAAGCGGTATGTGGCCCGAGTGCATAATCCGGCATTTTGGCCTTGGCGACCAGGTCGGGTCGCTGAGGGCATACCCGTTCGTCCAGATGCTGACCATAGTAGCTGTAAGGCCAGCCAAAGAAACTGCCGTCGGGTACCGAAGTCAGGTAATCCGGAACCAGATCGCTGCCGAGTTCGTCGCGTTCGTTGACCACGGTCCAAAGTGCCCGGCCATCCGGCTCCCAGGCTAGTCCGTTGGGATTGCGCAGACCTGACGCGTAAATGCGATAGTTTCCGCGTTTTGGATCTACCTCCCAGATAGCGGCGCGGCCGACCTCTTGCTCAATGCCGTTCTCGGCGGCATTGCTGTTCGACCCCACCGTCACATAGAGTCGCGATCCGTCCCGACTGGCTAGAAGGTTCTTGGTCCAGTGGTGATTGATTGGCCCCCCCGGTAAGTCCAGCACCTTGGTTCCCGGTCGAGTGACCCGAATTTCGCCTTCGATATAGGAAAACCTCACCACCGCATCCGAGTTGGCTACGTAGAAATTATTGCCAATCAGCGCCATGCCGAACGGCGAGTTCAGTTCGTCAATGAACACCGATCGAGTTTCGGCTACGCCGTCGCCATCGGCATCGCGCAGCAGGGTGATGCGATTGGCGCTGGCTACGCCTGCACCCGCTTGGTTCATGACCCGCTTCATTAACCAACCTTTGATGCCCTTGCCATCCTCGGGTTTTGGCGGTGCATTGGTCTCGGCGACCAATACGTCGCCGTTGGGCAGCACATATAGCCAGCGCGGGTGATCGAGTCCGACGGCAAAGGCGTTTACGTTCATCCCCGGCGCGGCAACCGGTTTGCCATTTGGGGGCCAGCCTTTGGCTGGAGCGATGTTTACCGTGGGAATCAACGTCGGGTTGGGTGGCGGCAGCTGGGGATGAGGGCCGACGCCCGCCGCGATTGGCAATTGCGCTACCTCGCCACATGCCGTTAGAGCTATCGCTACCACCGCAAACAACAATGAGTGTCTTGGATACATCACCAAAGAACCCAATTCACGCTTAGTGTTTAGCGCTTGCCATTTCCCGGCAACTTTTGGCACATTTCTCACAGGCTTCGACGCAGTCATCCATATCGCCGATCTTCTTGCAATCCGCCGCACATGCCTCGCAGACTTCGGCACATACCTCGCAAAGACGATGCGAAAATTTGGAGCTACTGAGCTGCAAATTAGCCGATGTCTGGCAGATCTCGGCGCAGCTGATCATCAGTCGAAAGTGTTCCGCCTCGACATGCTTTCCGCCGGTCTTAAGACAGTGGTTCATTGCGGATTGCAGACAGACTTGATGACAATGACTACAAGCCTCTATACAGGCTTGCATGGCGTGTTCAGTATGAGTTGGCTGTTTCATGAAATTCTCCTACGTTAAAGAGCAAACGTGGTCGAAGATGGACAAGTCCTCTCGACCAAGCACCAAGCTTCGAAGCACTAGGGCGCGTCAAAACATGAAAGGACTTTAGCCGTAAAACTAGCCGCAGTCGGTTCGGTAGAACACATAGGTAGAGTAGGTTCTGCGTAAGCCGTAAGAGAAGAGTCTTCTGCGGGGTAAAGGTAGGTGTGTAATGGTCAGGGCAAACGCGCTTAAAATTATAACCATTAAAGATCAAGTGTTTAAAGATCACTATTTCATTATTTCATGCGTGGAATAACGAAACCGGAAAGAACTAAATTTCTCGTTCACTTAGCAATCCACGAATTTGATTAATCAACGCAGTTCGCCTGCCGAATAACCACGAAAAGCGGTCAGTCGATTTTAGCGAACCAACTGGCACTACAGGCCGATTGCGGACGTTGAGGGGGCGGCATGTCAAACGATAATGAATATTTTCTACTAGGCGTAGTTGTGCACATAGCTGCAAAAACCGCCCGGCTTGCCAGACTTTCAAATAGCCCAAATTTTGCATTGAATGAGCTCATTCAAATGGAACTACTATGAATAATGATTTTACGATTTTGCCCCCTTGTTTGTGCGAATCGTAAGAGTCCATGTCTTTAAGTACGGTACCGAACAGACGTTCTATGCACATCCGGTTACAGTTAACCCTACGGCCTTCTTATGTCGTGTAATTAATCCACGAGGAACCATTATGAAATACTCAATGCCATAGCAATCGTTGTGAAATTTTCGCTACCCTCAGTTCTGCTTTTCGCGATGCTCGGGCTAGGCGCATGTACCGGGCCGATGGGTCCTCGGGGGGCTAAGGGAAACACTGGCGAAACGGGC
>DATBQC010000910.1:0-1516 GCA_036561065.1 Methylobacter sp.
GAGATTGATTGGCAGGGAGTCGATAAGATATGAAACGAGCGCTTGTCGTCGGCATCGACAAATATGCCAATAATCCGTTTTCTCCACTTACAGGATGTGAGAATGACGCAGTTGCCGTTGCGACCACACTTGCTACAAACGGCGACGGCTCACCTAACTTTTCGGTTGTTCTTCTATCATCAGACAGCACCGACGTGAATGCTGCAGATTTGAGTTTAGCTGTTGCAAATCTGTTTACGGGTGATGCGGACACCGTCCTGCTGTATTTCGCAGGGCATGGTTTGATGGATCCAAAAGCACACGCTGGCTATATCGTTTCTCAAGATGGGAAGGCAGGAGCATGGGGAGTTTCCCTTTCCGACATAGTTGGACAGGCAAACCGCGCATACCCACACATCAAATCGACGGTCATCATTCTCGACAGTTGTCAGTCGGGCGCGGCCGGAGAAATAGAAGTATTAGGTGATAAGGACATTGCTGCGATTGGAACTGGCGTAACGATTTTAACGGCTTGCCGCCGTGATGGGACGGCGGGCGAAATTGGTGGACACGGCATTTTTACAAGCCTTTTGCTCGAAGGGTTACAGGGCACCTCGGCAGATGTTTGCGGCAGAATAACCCCCGCGAGCATCTACTCTCTTATCGACCAAACATTAGGGCCTTGGAAGCAACGGCCTCTTTACAAAGCCAACGTGCAAACGTTCATCACTCTTCGCCAGATCGCACCAAAGATTCCCCTAGAGGTTTTGCGACGGCTTCCCGTTTATTTTCCAGACGCAACAGACGTGTTCAAGTTAGACCCGTCCTGTGAGCCGGATCGTGGCGAGGAGACGGATAAGCTTCGTCATATACCAGTGGACGACGATAAAGTTAGGCAATACCGAGAAATGCAAGCTTGTAATAGGTATGGCATTGTCGTTCCAGTTGACCAGCCGCACATGTGGCACGCAGCGGTTTATTCAACAGGATGCCGACTAACGGCGCTTGGCGCACACTATCGTAGGCTGGCAAAAGACATCCTTATTTAGATTTGTAGGTGCAGTTTCCCCAGCTTCGCCTGTCGCATAAGGGCCATTACGTCAAATCACTCAGACGCCTTGCGTCTTAAGCCACGCGCGCTCGCCTTCCGTGAGGGCGGCGCGTTGATGATGGCCGTGAAGCGTGGACGATAAAACCGCGATGTGGCGCACCAAGCGGGTAAGGCGCAAATCTTCCTCGCGGGTCCATTCCCGCTCCGCGTGAACTGCAATCAATGCGCGCAATTCATCATGCGTCGTGTCCCAGTCGGCCAAAAGCCGCTGTGCAACAGCTGGCGCGAGCGTGGAGGAAGGGAACGCGGTCATGCGCCTTTATATCGGGCGGCGCACCAAAGGCCAAAAGGCCGCCCCTTTCGGGACGGCCTCGCGCGGGTCAATACTCGCTCGGCAACAGGATGGTGTTGTTGACGTAATAGAGCGTGATCTCTGAAAGTGGAAAATCCGTAAACGGAATCCGCTTTGAGAAAACGATGTTGCCG
>DATBQC010000911.1:0-3917 GCA_036561065.1 Methylobacter sp.
ATGAGAAGAATCTATTTTTTAGTACCCAATATTGCTATTACCCATAAAATCGTCGAAGAACTCCAAGCTGAGGGCATAGAAGATCGCCATATACATATCTTGGCGAAAAGGGATACGCCGCTCGAAGGTCTCCCCGAAGCAGGGGTGAGTATAAAAACAGATTTTCTTCCCGCAGTTGAGCGAGGCGTCGCACTAGGCGGCTCCACGGGATTGTTGGCTGGATTAATTGGTTTGCGCTTTGCAGGGTTTGCGATTGCGGGAGGGCCGCTTTTGGGAATCATTATTGCGGGTGCAACCATCGGTTCTCTGATGGGCGGTTTAGCGGGAATGAATTCGGGCAATTCACGGCTAAAAAAGTTTGAAGAAGCTATCGAACAGGGTGAGCTGCTGGTGCTGGTTGATATTCCACGTGAGCGGATAGAAGCAATCAGGAAATTGGTAATAAAGCATCATCCTGAGGCGGAGTTTGAGGGCATCGAGCCGATACTTCCTCCGTCTTATTAACTGATGTTACGCAAGCCTCATGAAAATAATGAATGTGATTAAAAGTGAGCGAGGATGAAAGATATTTGTCTTGGCATAGAGCAACAATTTTGTGCACATGACTTTGCGTAGGATGCAATCTGCTCGTCTTTTCTGAAGTTTGAGATGAATTTTAACTTCTCATATGGCATCCTGCGGCTGATTTAATAATTGAAAAATCAGACAGCCGCAGTAGGGAGCGAGCGTAAAACAGCGCTAAATAAATATCAGCTTTCAGATAGGGGCTTACGGGCCCGGTGACAACCAAGCATACCTGAAAATATGGCTTTTGCCGAAACATCACAATAGCCCTGCTCTTCAAGCAGGATAGACAGTTCTTCTGTCGAATAAAAAATTTCCAGCGCGTCAATAAAATACTGAATGAGATTTAAAGCGGCAGGGCTGCTGCGAAACAGCAGTCCAGTACCGCTAAGACACAGGCGCAAATAAGCATAGTAAACTTTTTCAACCACTCGATTGCTAGGTCGTAACATATCGCAGTGGTAAAAATGTCCACCCGGTTTAAGGACACGGTTAATTTCGCCAAACATGTGCGCGATTCTCAAGTGGCGCGATGCAAACTGCAAAGTGACCACATCAAAGTGATTGTCGGGAAAGGGTAGTGTATGAACGTCAGCAATCACGCTATTAATGTGAAAACCCAAAGCTTCTGCTCGTTGTCGACCCACTTCCTGCATGTCGGTGCTGCGGTCAATCGCATGTATTTCCAGAGTCGGTTCGCGCTTAAGTAATGCAATACCTATCGCATTAGTACCCGCACAAACATCAAGTACGCGTTGCTTCGGCTGCAACTCGATCATCGACATAAATGTGCGCAGAAACCAATTCCAGCAGCCCAGGCTGGCAACTTGATTGCCTCGGTCATAATAAGGGGCGATGTTCTTAAAAGCATCGTTAAGCTGTTGCGACCAAACTAGGTTAAAAGCCGATTCCCGAATCTGTTCGCGTTTGGCAAGTGGTGGTAAATCCATAGGTATAAAATTTCCGTAAAAAGTTGTTAAGTTTTGTCGTTTTTAGGTCTTTATTTTTTCGTCCAGCGAGGCAACCACATTTGCGCAAATGATGTTGCGAACATTACCATGGCTGCCGCGCTATATCCCAAACCGCCAACCATGGTAATCCATGCACACCCTGGCCAGAATTTGGTCAGCCACCATGACGCAACGTCCAAAACAAGAAAGGCAAAAGGTGTTGATATTAAGATTAGTTTCCAGCGCTGATTAAACTCCGCCATACCGAAAATCCAGCCGACAAATAGAAAAATGAAGCTGATACCGAATAAATGAATATGAGAAACCCGCGTCAACGAGGCAATGCTGGCTCCATGGTCGATTTCGGCCATGCTTTTTGCCACTTCAAGTTTGCTGACTTCCGGCAAACCGGATTCTGCATCGTGACAAGAAGCACAGTGTTTTTCAAATAAAGGGCCTACCTTGTCCCACTCTGCAACCGGAGCATCGTCGCGCACCCATTGAATCATGGTGAATCTAACATCATCAGGCGCTTTGGATTTCATTTTGCCGGTGAGGGCCGCCTCTAGCTTGGAGCCGGAACGATTACCGTAATAACTGTAGACAATGTCGTTCATCGACAAGCCAGGCTTACCATCGGCCATCCCATGAGTGAGCATGATTTGGGCGCCCGCCATGCACAAACCCAAACCGATTACCAATAAAAAACCGGTGAACAAAACTCTGTAGGTCAAAGAAAGCTTGCCTAACGTTAAATCATCCCTTGGTTCAATCATTTTTACGATCCTAAAAGCTATGAGAATAAGACAGGGCGACTATATTAACCGTATAGTCCTGCTGCTGTAGACCTGTCGGCATAAGAGTGCTTGGCGTGAAGCCAAACTGCTGTCCGTTGTAAAAATAGTCATTGCTATTTAATTTTTGATACATGTAGGTCAAAGCAACCTTTCCATTTTTGTGAACTTTATAATTGCCGACAAGTTTTAGACTGATCAGCTCGTTCTTGATGGGTGTCAATGATCCGCAAGTAAGCGACGCGGAACTTCCGCAGGCGGCATTATAGCTTACCTGAGTTGCATAGCTTGTCGTATCTATCGAGTACGATAAATCGCCTACGAGTTCCAGTTTTCCGTTCAATAGACCGCCACGCCGGGTAAGTAGGCCTACGCTGTTGCTGTTGTCCTCAAGCTGATTAGTCCAGATATTCGTAGACGCCAATATTTGAGAGCCATTGTTGCCGTTGCGCAGATTCCTCTGCCCATTTTGCCAGTTCCAATAAGCGGAAACACTGCTATTTTCAGAGTAGGTATAAGTCGCGTCGACATTAACGCCCGTTGAGTGACCATTCTGCACGCCTAGCATTGCATCGTAATTGTCAGAGGTATAACGACCATTCACACCCAAATCCAATTTTTGGGTAACTTGCCAATTGACGCCGGTTTTCCCCATGTTCTGATTGCGGCTCGCGTAAGGGTAAGCGACGAAACCAAGAAAATTACCTGCATTAAACGCTGAACTGGAAACAGCAGTCGTTGATGCATAGTTTCCAGCATTAGCCAGGAAATTAGAGTCGTTATCTGCACGACGATCAGCATAACTGTAACCAGCGTTAAAATTGACACCATCAAACGCTTTTAACCGGTAGGTTAAACCGAGTTTGTCCTCGTTGCTAGAGGGGCTGGCAACACATTGGGCACCGCCTACCACACCATCGCACCAGCGTTTGATGCTCTCGTGCTCATAGGCCAGACGCACATTTTGTGCCTTAGTCAGACGGTAATCTGCCGCCGCCTCGTATTGCGCCTTGCTGTTGCTGTACGGCGTATTGACTGCGGTGTAAAGACCCGTTACAGCGCTAGTGCTGGCGAGATTAAAGTATTTGTAGGTAGACGAGTCAGAGCTATTGACGCGCTCGTTGTATTTAAACCCGGTACTCAAGGTAAGATCCTTGATGCTCTGATTGGTCAGCTTTAAGTCCCCATGAGTGGTTTCCACAACGCCATTCAGCGATGATGCAAGCAATCCTCCGGGTTGCATCATATTAGAGAAAGTTCCATTGGGTTGCATTATGTTGGTGGGTGCGTAGTTAGCGTTTTGTTGGTTATAGCCATAAGAAAATCCTCCGGCCAGCTTTGTGGTCGACGAAAAATCATAACCGCCGGTCAAGTTCGCCTGATGAAGGCTATTGGTCGGCGCAGTGCTCATGGTATTGTTTACATAGCAATTTGTGCCCGAACAACCGCTTGCACCCGTGGCAATCGCACTTTGCCAGCTCAGGCTGTTGTAATCGTCATGGAATAACGAGCCATAATAACCGCCGCTTAGATGGCCCTTATCGCCAACCCAGTTCAAAGCCGCATTGACGTTATCCGTAGTGTAACTGGTGGGATTCATGATGAGGTT
>DATBQC010000912.1:0-2596 GCA_036561065.1 Methylobacter sp.
CGGTCACCGAGCACGCGCTCTACATCACTATCAACGATGTGGTGATGAACGAAGGCACCCCACAAGAGCACCGCCGCCCGTTTGAGATCTTCATTAACTCCAAGAATATGGATCATTTTCAGTGGATAGTCGCGCTCACACGTGTGATGTCCGCCGTGTTCCGCAAGGGTGGCGATGTCACCTTTTTGGTAGAAGAGCTGCACAGCGTGTTTGACCCCAGCGGCGGCTATTTCAAAAAGGGTGGCAAATACATCCCTAGCCTGGTGGCTGAGATCGGCGAAGTGCTGCAACAGCACCTGGAAGAGATCGGCATGCTCAAGAAGGCAGAGCCGGACGAACACCAGAAGAAGCTTATCGCTGAAAAGCGCGCTGAGTACTTGGAAAAAGTCACCGCCGCAGGCGGCGAAACCAACTCCGAAGGTTTCCCCGCTGGTGCTCAGCTATGCAATAAGTGCAGCACCAAGGCCGCCATCATCATGGATGGGTGCCTGACTTGCCTGAATTGTGGCGAGAGTAAGTGCGGATAAAACATAAAGGGCATTAATGGATTTTGATAAGGCAGTCTTTTTTCTAAAAAGGAATTGGTACTCTAAAGAAGGTATCGTTGTAGCTGAAATATTTTCTTTAACTGCATTAATTTGCCTAACTCAGATGCTAAGTTTGGGAGGTTTAGCATCTGCCATTTTTGTTTTTTCCTTCATGGTGATTTTGTTTGTTTTTTGGCTCTTATCACTGCAACCTCCCAAAACACCAAAAAATAAAGTAGGTTTTTTAATCAGTATCGCCTCTTCCGATGAAGACGATGCTAAGCGTGTAAAAGAAGATTTAGTTATTCCTTTAATGCAGTTAGTTAAGTCTGGTGCTGCCGGTAAATCTTTTTACTTCATTGAGTTGCCACAACATCTGGCAGAAAAGATACTTGACCCTGATCAAGCTGAAATCATAAGAGTAAAGTCAAGAGCTCATTTCATGCTTTATGGAAGGGTGAGGAAAAGACTTTTTGAAGATGGGAAGATGTATCACTTTTTTGAGTTTGAAGGCGTAGTAGCACATCAACCTATTTCTAATGAAGTAAGTAAAGTTCTGTCAGATGAGTTTGGAGAATTAATTCCAAGAAAGATCCAGATCCCACCTGAAAATGATCTATTTTCATTTCAATTTACATCGGAATGGGCTGACTTAGTCTCTCGCTACATTATTGGTATTGCAGCTGGATGTTCAGGAGATATTTATTATGCTGAGCAGCTATTTGATGATGTTAGAGATCGTTTAACTACAAAAGATAAAACCTTTCCTGTATTTGCAAAACTTAATGAGCGATTGCCAGTTCGAAAAGCAGAGATATATGAAGGAATGGCAACATCAATTCATAGAGCGTGGGCAAATTCTTTTGATTCAAATTTGATTGCTAAGATACCCGCTTGGCTAGATAAAATTGATCTAGATCAGCAGCAAAGACCAGGAGTGAATGCATTGAGAGCAATATGCGCTTTTGTAATAAATAAGGACGCAAATCTTGCCATGTCTTATGTCATGAAACTACAAGACAAATCAAGCCCAATTTGGAATCTGAACGTAGCATTTCTATATGGATTCATGGGCGATCTCAAACGTTCTGTTCAACGTTACAGGGCCGCTGCTCGCGCCACTATTGAGATTGAAGCAATTAATCAGGTTGAAGATTTTCTTAATTGGGCTATTGAAGAGAATCCAGAAATCTATCAGTTAAATTATTGTCTTGGATTCTTTAATTGGCAGATAAGAGGTGACATTTTGCAAGCCAAAAGCAATTTACAAAGATTTATAGAGTTATCAAATTCAAATTTCCCTAAAGAGAAAGAATTAGCTAGTGAATGGCTAAAGCAGATTGATAAAGAATTAAACCAATCAATAGAATTATTAACGGTCTAGCTGAGGCTATGTTCTTCCATAGCAATAACTAATCGCCACAGTTAGTTTTTACTTTTCTTTTCCTCTAATACCTAAGAAACTTCGGGCACTCAAATTAACTAGGCGCCTTGCACTCGGCAGCATGGCGCAAGCCATCTCGTATTGTAGTCAATTCCTTGATCTTGCTATCCAGTTCATCTGCCTTCGCGGATAGCAGTGCTCGGTTGATCTCAGGACCTTGCGGGGTGAACATGGCCACCATCTCATCTAGCGAGAAACCAGCATTGCGGCCTAGCGAGATGAGCGTAGCCTTTGCAGGATATTGGCGCCGTAGCTGCGGCGTAAACCGTTGCCGCGGCTGGATTGTAATAAATGGGGCAGACTCCATTTATTTTTGATAGCGGCGCTAGAGCACCACTGCCAAAACAATAGGCAACACCAGCACTGCGGCGATATTGCCAATGAGTACAACAGCTGCGACTTCGTCCGGGTGCTGCTTATAGCGCTCGGCAAACACATAGTTAATCATGGCCGGTGGCAGTGCACCATAGATAATGAGGATGGCCTTTTGCTCACCGTGTAACCCCAGCAGAATTGCCAGCAACCAAGTGAGTAATATACCGCTGACTGGGCGCAAGATAGCGCCGACCGCCCCGACACCCAGTGCTTTGGGGTGGGATTGCGCGATGCGTATACCCAACGAGAA
>DATBQC010000913.1:0-2789 GCA_036561065.1 Methylobacter sp.
TTCCGGCCAGCTCAAGATAACGCTCTATTCAACAAACAAACGAGTTTAAGTCATGGACTATTCAATAGAAACCGCGCCATTAGAAGAACTGCAATGCGATTGCATGATTGTCGGCGTTTATCAAGACCAACAGCTCAGTCCGTCGGCAACTACCCTTAACAACAGCACCAATGGACTGATTAACAACATCGTCAGCCGCGGCGACCTGAGCGGGAAAAACGGCGAAACCGTACTGATCAACGCGGTTCCGGGCAGCAAGATTGAACGCATTTTGCTGGTCGGCCTAGGCGAAAATAAGCCTTTATCCGGCAAAAACTACAAAAAAGCCCTGTTGGCTGCCGTCAACAGCCTGAAAAAACCGCAAATCAAATCGGTGGTCTGCTGTCTGGCGGAATGCGATGTGACAGACCGCGACTGGCAATGGAAATCACGGCATATCATCGAAGTCTTTAGCGATGCCGCCTATCAGTTCACTCACACCAAGTCCGATAAGGAAACCGAAAGCAAGCTGCAAAAAATCGCCATTGCCGCGACGGAAACCGAACAGGCTTCGGCCCATACCGGGATGTTGCAAGGCAAGGCTGTTGCCGAAGGGATGGATTTAACCAAATACCTGGGCGATTTGCCGGGCAACATCTGTACGCCGACCTATCTTGCCGAGCAGGCGATAGCGCTGAGTAAAAAATATGCCAGCCTGGAGGTGAAAATTCTGGAAGAATCCGACATGGCGGCGCTGGGCATGGGCTCATTCTTGTCGGTCTCGCGCGGCAGTCGCCAGCCCGCAAAATTTATCACTCTGAGTTATCAAGGCGGCGATAAAAACGCCAAGCCTATTGTGCTGATCGGCAAAGGACTCACCTTCGACGCGGGCGGCATTTCGTTAAAACAAGCCGCAGGTATGGAGGAAATGAAATACGACATGTGCGGCGGCGCTTCTGTACTGGGCACTTTGCTCGCCGTGGCGCAAATGCAATTGCCGCTGAATATCGTCGGCCTGATTCCGTCATCGGAAAACATGCCCGACGGCGACGCCAATAAGCCGGGCGATATTGTGACCAGCATGTCCGGCAAAACCATTGAAATCGTTAATACCGATGCAGAGGGCCGCTTGCTGCTGTGCGACGCCTTGACCTATGCGGAACGCTACAACCCTGAGGTGGTAATAGACATCGCCACGCTGACCGGCGCGGTTGGCGTCGCTTTAGGCCGCGTAGCCATGGGCGTGCTCGGTAATGACGATGCCTTATGCAATGAGCTGATTGCGGCCGGTGAGATAGCCAACGACAGCGCTTGGCGCTTGCCGCTCTGGGAAGAGTACCAGGAACTGCTTAAATCCAATTTCGCCGACATGAGCAATTCCGGCGGCAAGGACGCGGGCACCATTACCGCCGCCTGTTTCCTGGCGCGCTTTGCCGAAAAATTCCGCTGGGCGCATCTGGACGTTGCCGCCACCGCTTGGCGCACCGGCCCAACCAAGGGCGCGACCGGTCGCCCTGTGCCGTTATTGCTGCAATACCTGATTAGCCGGGCGCAATCTATCAGTGGCTGAAGTCAGCTTTTATATACTGCCGACAGAATCGCTGGAAGACAGGTATCTGTTTGCCTGCAAACTGATCGAGAAGGCCTATCGTAGCGGCAGTTTTTGTTATGTGCTGACCGATGATGCCGAACAAAGCCGAACCATAGACGACCTGCTCTGGACTTTCAGGCCGGGCAGTTTTATTCCGCATCAGATATACACCGGCAAGCCGCCTGATATCGCCAGGGATGGTGTGTATGCCGCAAACCAGTCGGGAACTGGTGCGGCGATTGAAAAGGTCATCCTGATCGGCTCGCTGGCTGCGCCCGAGCACTGGCAAAAAACCCTGTTCAACCTGTCTTCGCGTTATCCCGACCTAGGGGCGCAAACCGAGCGAGTTCTTGAAATATTGGATAACAGCGAAACAACCAAAGAAGCGGGCAGGAACCGTTATCGCCGGTATCAGCAGGCAGGTATGACGGTTACGACGCATAAAGACTGGTAGCCGCAAATGTTGGTTTATACTATCGTTAACCCAACCTGTTTTTGGGGTTTAACTGGAGACAGATATGAATCTATCGGAAAAAATATTAGCGACAGCAGCCTCATTGCCTGAATCAAAACAGCAGGAAGTGCTTGATTTTGTGGAATACCTAAAACTAAAAATGGAAAAAGAAGAGTCCAGCAATTGGGATGGTTTTTCTATTGCATCTGCAATGAGAGGTATGGAAAATGAAGACTCCAATTATGCTGTTTCTGATTTGAAAGAAACATACTGATGATTTCAGAAGGCCAGATTGTTCTTTTTCGTTTTCCTCAAACGGATCAAAAAGACGGGAAACTTCGTCCTGCACTTATACTTCGGAAACTCCCAGGTAAATTTGGTGATTGGCTTATCTGCTTGATTTCAAGCCAGCTTCATCAAGTAATTCCAAACCTGGATGAAATTATTAACTTGGAAGAAGCGGATTTCCAGCAAACAGGCTTAAAGCAGTCTAGCCTGATACGCGCGAGTAGGCTGGCCGTTGTTGCTGAAGACATTTTTGTAGGCAAGCTGGGCACTCTTGATGCTCTCAGACTTAATAAAATAAGGGACAACATCGCTAAATGGCTACAAAACCCATAATCAAATCCACTATCTTAATCCTGCTAAAATAGCTTCTTTTCACGCAAACAATAACGCATCCATGGAAAAAACATACGCCCCACATTCAATCGAACAACGCTGGTATCAAACTTGGGAAGAAAAAGGCTATTTTGCGGCCAAGCC
>DATBQC010000914.1:0-1700 GCA_036561065.1 Methylobacter sp.
ATAGTTGGAACTATGCCAACAACAGACCGTTGATTTATTGCTCACCAGACACCGTCACTGTCCGACAAATGACGGCTGTTATTCTCAAAAAAACTGAGCAAGAGCCAGAGCGTTGGCAAATACCGTTTATCACACTCGCCACAGAAGCCCTCCAAGGAGCATTCCCTTGCTCTTCGCCCAACGTAACGGGATCAGTGAAGTAAAATCCACAACCGGGATTGTGTTAGGGGGCGTTTGGAACCGCAGTTTTTACGGCTTGGTCGCCGGCAGCTTTATCGGGCGTGACAGCGATCAAACGGCCATCTTTGATGAATGTGTAGCGTTGATATTTCGTGTTCCAAATAGCATCGTGCGGCGCTCTTTCATGCATTTTTCATCGCTTTTTTCCGCGTCGAAGGTCGCTTCTTTGCAGATTTGGTGGCGACCTTTTTGTCCGCGGCAACGAATTCTTTGGCCACCTTCTGACGAATTCCGGCTTTTTCGGCGAAAGTGGCGTTATGCGCTGCGGCTTCCATGAAGCGGTGCTGTTGAGCTGACTTTGATGGCATCGTTCGCCTCGCTCTAAGAGTTCACGGTAAACGTCAGACGACTGAGTTCCGTTCCAAATTCATTACTGAAAAGAGGCCGGACCGCCGCACGCGCTACATTTGAAACATCTCGCCGCTAGATACCAAGCGACGGTTCAGCCAAACTCGGCCATCAATAGAACCCGAGCCAGCCGGGCGAATGGCGATACTCACGACGCGCGGCATCAACTTCTCCGCGTTGCTCCTCATTGGCTTTTGCGATGGTCTCGCGGCGGGTTTCTTCCGCTGCGTTGATTGCAGCGTCGAATGTCGCGTATGCCTGGGCGTCTTCCGGATGCGCCGTGCGGTAAGTCGCGGTTGCTGTTGCGATCTGCGCGGTGCAGCGCCGGCGAGCTTGGTCTAGGGCATGGAAGTGCACCAAATTGGCTGCATCAATCCGATCGCGATAACGCTTGTGGCATTCCGGATGGGCTTCGCCGGCTGCTTTGGCTTTCGAATTCGGGCCAATGGTGAACGGTATCGACATTTGAAAACTCCAAAAACTTGTTCGCTCCCGGCCTGGCAAGAATCGCTCGTAAAATTTTTCAATGCAGCATGTTTTTTCAAAAGGCGAAGTTTCCCAATAAAAACCTCGCTTTTCGCGTACCGCATAATCTGCGATCTGGTTTTTTGGAAGGGCCGGGCGGAATTTTCGAGGCAAGTTTCGCGGGGCGTCGCTATCGCAATGGTTCCTAGACTAAATAGGTGAGCGGTGTTTGCCGAGGGTGCCGGCACGCCCCATGCCGGTCTTTTGGCTTTGATCGCAGCACCATCGCTGCTGACCCTCGCCACCTAATTCCATCCAGCGAATACCCTCCGAAATCCCCATTCTCATCTAATACCTATTCTATGAGAATGAGCGCATTGGCCCAATGAATATAGGCGTTATCATTGCTGATTGGCTTGCAATTATTGGCGCATTCTCATATTATGTGCAAATCACCGGCAATTGATGAGAATTAGCGAGGGATATAGGACATGCCGAAACAAGCCCGTGCATTGAATGATGCGCGACTAAAGCAGGCCGTCACAGCGGCCAGGAATGAACGCGAGCGTGCAATGCTCCTGCTATCGTTGAAAGCCGGATTGCGCGCCGTCGAAATTGCAGGGCTCGAATGGGGTCGGATCGATGCT
>DATBQC010000915.1:0-3400 GCA_036561065.1 Methylobacter sp.
GACACTGGAGCACAAATAATCGATGAGCAATTGTTTTTCTCTTGCTATGCCATCGTCACCTCGATTTTGCCAAAAACGGCCCAATTGAGGATCTGCCTGTAAACGTGGAAGTAAGTCGCCGGCAAAAGCGGTAATGCCATCGTACCCGCCAAGACGTTCATAAAGTGACTTCTGCTTCATAAATTCCTCATCTTTAGATTGAAAAGCGCATAACGGTAGCAAACACCTAACCGTCGATAGAATAGCGCCGGAAAATTTGGACTGATTGCATGTAGACGAGCCTACCGGCTTGTTGATTATACGGCGTAACCCAACAAGCCGATGCATACCCAGCCAAAGCCTACCGTAGTGGCGACAAAACTGGCAGCCGTGTAAACCTTCCAGATTGTTTTGTCCCAAAAAGCGGGATCGAATGCGGCAATAACGAAGACACCAGGATTGGTGATCCCGCCGATCACCACCAGCCAGCAGGCCGTAACGGATAGCGGCACTTTGACCGCATAAAACCCAAGACAGAACAAAGCCATCAAAGCGAAATCGATATGCGCTCTGATCAAAGTTTTATAGTCTGTCAGGAATTCGCCATCAATGCCCTTAACAGGAAACCATTTTGCAAAGGTCATCAGCCATGCCGAAGCCAAAACGGCAAAAATCATCAGTACGGCGCCAATTAATAATATTTCCATCGTATTATCTCGTTTCTTATTGGTTATAAAAAATCACTATACCGATCGGTATATTGACAATGAAGTATACCGACCGGTATAGTGACAATCAACCTGTTTTTTTTATTGCTCTTATGCCTTTAACCCTACAAGAAAAAATCCTGCAAGCCGCTTCAGAGCTGTTTTATAGCCAAGGCATCAGGGCGACCGGAGTCGATGCCATCGCCAAGGCGGCAAACACCACCAAGATGAGCCTGTATAAATACTTCCCGTCCAAAGACGAGTTGGTGCTTGCCTTTTTACGCAAGCGGGATGAGGATTTTCGACTCTGGTTTGTCGATCAGGTTAACGGCAAGGCCGATACGCCCAAGGCTAAGTTGCTGGCGATTTTTGATGTGATCGGCGAATGGATGGCTATTCCCGAATTTCGCGGCTGCGCCTTTATCAATGCCGCCGCCGAATTCCCTCTGGAAGGCAACCCCGTGCATCAGGTGTCTGCCGAGTTTTACGATCAGTTCAGAAGCTATATTGCCGACTTAGCCGGACAGTGCGGTTCCAAATCTCCGGAAAACCTGGCTCAGCAATTAAGCCTGCTGGTCGAAGGCGCCATCGTCTCGGAACAGATGAAGCGTCATTCCGGCGCCGCCGAACAAGCCAAGCAAGCCGCCATTGTTCTTATCGATGGCAGCATAATTTCATCCTTACCAACCAATAATACCCAGGAGCAGCAATGAGTGAATTTTTCCATGAAGGCAGCCGCAAACTGCAAGACCGCTTCGAGACCCGTCCCATGGCCGACCGTCTCGTCGAAGCGATTATCACCGATCAGATCAGCCCGGAAGATAAGACTTTCATCGAAGAACAGAACATGTTTTTCTTCGCCACCGTCGACCGGGAAGGACGACCCAGCTGTTCCTACAAAGGCGGCAGCGCCGGTTTGGTCAAGGTTATCGACGAACAAACCCTGGCTTTTCCGCTCTACGACGGCAGCGGCATGTACATGTCGGCCGGCAATGTCTTGGTTAACGAGCATGTCAGCCTGTTGTTTGTCGACTTTCAGCGGCAAGCCCGTCTTCGCTTCAACGGCAGCGCGTTCATACAGGACGACGATCCGTTAATGTATCACTGGCCCGAAGCAGAAATGGTGTTGCGGGTAAAACTGCGGGAAATGTTCCCCAACTGCCCACGTTATATCCACAAAATGACTTTGGTCGAAGAGTCGGCGTTCGTACCCAAACAGCATTGCGAAACACCGGCACCGGCCTGGAAGAGCCTGGAAGTCGTCGCCGACGTATTGCCGCCCCGCGACGCACATCTGGCCGGTAACGAACAGGATGCTGCCGCGGCGTTAAACCGCAACTAGCTCGGGGACTTCTTAAAAGAAGCTATGGAATGATGGGCTGAACAACATGCAGCCCATCAATCAGACGCGCCAAACCAGTTTTACAGCAATCCCGCAAGCCGGATAAGCTCTGTCGTTTGTTGACGTATTTGGTCGACAATCTGCTGATCCAATTGTTTTAACCAACGCTCCGGAATCTGTTCAACCCCATATTTAGCGCCTGCCAGCATACCGGCCAATGCACCGGTGGTGTCGGCATCGGCACCTTGGTTAACCGTCGCAATCAGGCAGGATTCAAAACTGTCGGTGCTAAAAAAATAATGCAAAACCGTCTGCACAGTATCGACTATATAGCCCGAGGCCTTGCCCGGATAAGGCTTATAGGCAAATTCGCCGTGTTGACCGATCAACAGCTCCGCTTCCTGTTTGCAAGCGTCTATATCCTGCCCGTTAATTAACTGATTGACGATCCGCCCCAGTGTTAAGGTAGCTGCATTAGACAACGGGTGATTATGGGTAATATGGCTTTGTTGCAAACTCCATTCGCTAAAACAGTCCGGCCGGTTTAAGGTCGCCAGCGCCACCGGCAAGTTACGCATGCAAGCGCCGTTTCCCGCATCGTCATCGCGAGGCAAACCGTATAGTTCGCCGCTATCCCGATAGCGAGTAATGCCGCGCCGACAGGTATTGCCTATATCCGGTGGATCGCTTTCCATCCATGCGACAAAATTATCGGCGACCGCCTGAATATTCCAACCCTGATGGTCGACAATGGCCTGCCCTAAGGCGAGCGACATTTGCGTGTCGTCGGTGACTTGGCCCGCTTCCAGTCCCAGCCAGCCGCCGCCGATAATATCCCGATGCACACCGTAGCGTTTTTGGATTTGTTTCGGCGACATAAACTCTACCGTTGCACCAAGCGCATCGCCGCAGGCAAAACCTAAATAGGCTCCCAACGCTCTGTTTAATATCTGCTCTGTAGACATATTTCCCACTAACGCTGCACTTTGACCCGATAATCGCCGCCGATCACCAGATATTCGGCTTCGCCGTGCAAGGCATGGTGCGGCAACAGCTCATTAAAAAAAACCAGCTTAACCATCGGCACTTCAACTTCCAGAATATAAGCGCCGAACTCACTGGCAATACTGCGGCGGTCGGTAAAAGACACAATATTATTGAAACGTACGATCTTATGGCTCTTATCCTCATCCAGAACAAGCCAGTCATCGTCCAGTGAATTGACGCCGCGATAGAGGGTTTTATGCGTCGCCGCTGGAAACTGAAAACGTTCGATAATCCACTGGCAATATTCGTAAAGAAGGTCGAGTTGCATGTAAATGCAGTTATTGTGATAACGGCTGTTCATCTTTTCTTCGATATACATAACCCA
>DATBQC010000916.1:0-4019 GCA_036561065.1 Methylobacter sp.
CAGTTAGCCTTGGGCGCTAACTGGCACATTTTCCTTAAAAGCCAGTTGGACAAAACCAGTGACCAAGCCCAAGACGCCAGCTTGGAATTAGCGCGGCAGGTGTGGCAGCTGGGTTCCGACTTGGTTATCACCACCAACTACGACAACGTGTTGCATTGGACTTGTCCTCGAATGAGTGATCTGGATAAATGGAATATCGAAGCCACCGCAGAACAATGCAGTCTGTTGCGTGATGGGATTAAGAAACCTACCATCTGGCATTTGCATGGACACATCGGCGACAGCGCCAACATTATCCTGACTCCCGACGGCTACCAATGCCTGTACGCAAACGATCCTACCGAAAATCGCTACAAAGCCGCCATCCAAACCTTACACCATCAATTAGCCAGCCGTAGTTTTTTGTTTATCGGCTTTAGCTTTGCGGACGAGGACTTCACCAACCAGCTGCGGGTATTGGAAGACGTTTACAAAGATGCGGCTGGCCCCCATTACGTGCTATTGCCGGAAGCGCAGAGAGGTCAGTTCAAATCGCCGACTTCTGCTATTGAACCGGTGTTTTTCAAGGACTTCGGTGTGCCGTTGCTGGATTGCCTACGGCACATGACCGGCATTGCCGCCAGCGCAGTGAAGCCTTTATCCGGCATCAACACAGCTGTGGCCGATTACAGCCCGGACAAGCCGGTGTTTTACGTACCGTTCCGCCCCAAGGGCGAACAAATGGTCGGACGCAGCGATGCCTTGGCCGAAGTGCGTCGCCAGCTTTGCGAGGGCAAACGCACATCCATCGGCCAGACCGCAGCATTCCAGGGCTTGGGCGGCTTAGGTAAAACCCAGTTGGCCGTGGAATATGCCCATACCTACCAAAATGAATATCCCAACGGCGTGATCTGGATCAACGCTGATCAGGACATCACCGCCCAGCTCATCAAGCTGGCGGAAGATGCGCGCTGGGTGTCGCCCTTGTCGGATCAGCCCTTTAAAATCCAAACAGCCCTGCGTCGCCTGCGGGAAACCTCGGATTGTTTGATCGTATTCGACAACCTGGAGCATTTGGCCGATATTAAAGAATTTCTGCCCAAACCGCAGGCCAACCCGCACATATTGGTGACCAGCCGTACCGAACAGCCGGGTTTTAATCCGGTAGCCTTAAATATCCTGACGCCGGAACTGGGTCTGCAATTGCTGATGCAGGAAGCTGGCAGGAAACCGGACGGTGAGGAACAAACCCAGGCCGCCCGCTTGATCGTGGAACGCCTGGACGGTCTGCCGCTGGCTCTGGAACTGGCCGGAGCTTATTTGCGCCGCCGCCCTGCGGTAAGTTGGGAGCAATATCTGGAACTGCTACGCGACAACCCCAGATCGGCTTTCCCCGCCCGTTTACAAGGTGAAAGCCTGACCGGCCACGAAGCGGATATTTATGCCACGCTCAAGATCAACGAAACCCTGTTTGAAGAAGAACCCTTGCTGCGGGATGCGTTGGACTTGCTGACCTGGAGCGGCTCGGCACCGATGGCGCTGTCCCTACTGTGCGCCGCCGTGGATCAGGATAAACCTTCCGCCCTGACCGGGGCTTTGTCCTTAGGGGTGGCTTTGCGTATCCTGCAACAGCCGGACGGTGGGGAACATTATGCTATCCACCGTTTGGTGCGCGAAGTGCGCCGCGAAGATGTGCCTCTGGAATCGTTGCGTGATTGGGCGGAAAGTTGCGGTCGGTGCTTAGGTAGTTGGTTTGAGGCACACCGGCAGGATTTCCGCGACTTGCCTATTTTTGAAGCAGGTCTGGATCATCTGGAAGCTTGGCGGCATAATGCCGAAAGTATGGGATTTACTCTATTAGCGGTACGTATGATTTGGCTGCAAGCCTACCCGCCATTTCATTGGGGCCGCTATGAGGATGCCAAACATGACGTCGAACGTGCTTTGGCGTTGTACGAAACAGCTGCCAAGACCGATGCCAGCTTGCAGGCTCATTTACTCAACGATTTGGCTTCCGTAACTTCAAGAGTGGGCAATACCAAAGTGGCTTTGAAATTGGGGGAACAAGCGTTGGCTATCCGACGTGAACTGCATGGGGAAGATCATCCCGATACAACAATGTCGTTAGCCAATGTTGCCCTTATTTACAGTAAATTGAGCCAACACGATAAAGCACTGACGCTCGGACGGCGGGCACTAGATATCCGTCGCAAGCTCCTTGGCGAGGAGCACTCGGATACGGCGTACTCGTTATCTAATGTTGCTGATTACTTTGCCAATTTGGGCAAATGCGACAAGGCGTTGGAACTTGGTCTACAGGCGCTGGCTATAAGGCGTAATCTGTTTGGCGAAGAGCACCCCGATATTGCAATCTCGTTGAACAATATCTCTGCTTTTCTCACTTCTTTGAATAAGCATAATGAAGCGCTAATTCTTAGCCAGCAGGCACTGACCATTCGACAAAAACTGCTGGGTGATGCTCATCCCAGCACAATACTATCCCAGCGCAACGTGATTCAGTGTTTGGTTAATGCTAATAAAAAACCGGAAGCTATCCAACACTTCCAAACACAATTTAAGCGGATGAACCCCGACGCCCCCCACTATCAACTGTTTCTTAAGCTACGAGCCGCCTTGTTCCCCGGCAGTTTCCGCAACAAGCCTACCCACAAGCCCGGCAAGGGCAAAAAACGCCGTTGAAGTTATGCACGGTGCTCATCGTTATGCATAAATGTCTGGGTAAGCACAACGGTTCGTCATCCCAGCCTGGATTGCCGGAATCCACGACTGCAAGGATGCAGGAGGTAGAGCAATGCATGGAGCAATTGCCGAGAAGCCATGGATGGCGATAACGAAACAGACAGAAAATGGGGATTGCTCGGTAAAATCATGCATTCACGTCCCTATGCTCTGGTGGCAATCCCTGCCGGAATAACGGTGTACCGGAGTCACTTGTGTATAACGATACAAAATATTTGGAACAGCGGATCAGACAGCAACCGCAAACACAACCAGCAGCCCTGATTTACAACAATTCTGAAGGATACCGCAATGCCCAAAACACCTGTAAAAACCCAAGAAGATGCCGAAAGACAGCAACATATCCGAGATTTGCAACGCCAAGCCAAAGAATTCTCGGGCGACGCTCTGTCGTTCTTCGAGTCGGAACAGATGTCCACGGAGTTGCAGGAACAGTTCTGGGAACGCGTGGTGGCTTTCGAGGAAGCTGATTGGGTCACGTCTTTCGACCAGCTAGTGCAAAGCGGGATAGAGCTCCCCGCACCGGAAGAACTGGATGACTCGCAACTGAGCGCCAAGCTGTGGGAAGTGATACGTGGTTTGGCGATGCTGCGGACGTTTCTGTACAGCACCGACCATCTCAGCGATCGGGAGCTGTATGAGGAATTGTGGCATGAGCTGCTGCGGGAGGAAACTCCAGACATGCCGATCAACGAGGACTCGGCTTGTCACATAGACTTGGTGAGCAGCGGCAGCGAATATGATAACGAGCTTTATCTCCGCTATTACGCCGATGAAGAAGATCGTCGTCGTTGGGCTAAAGACTGGCCGAACGATGCCATGCCGGAACATGAACCGCTGCCCTATGACCGCGACCGGCATTTGCCGAGTCGTAACAAGGAGGTAGATAGAGAGCAACTCGGTAAGGGACAATAGTGATAGCATATTGCACCATATGAAGAATCCATGTAGCTTACGCAAAGCGTTATGACCTTTAACAATGAGAAAATGATATGCCGGAAATAGCTAGATTTTACGGGATCGTGATAAAACTCTTTTTTGGAGATCATCCGCCACCGCATTTTCACGCCGTCTTTGGCGAATATGTCGGCTTGTTCAATATTGATACTCTGGAAATGATAGAGGGCGACCTACCCAACCGAGCTAAGAAAATGGTCATTGAATGGGCTGATATGCATAAAAACGAGCTGAAGCTGATGTGGGAGAAACAAGAGTTTCACAAGCTACCGCCGCTGGAGTAAAAAATGAAATATCCAAGGGTAAAATCAGCAGTCGCCATT
>DATBQC010000917.1:0-2715 GCA_036561065.1 Methylobacter sp.
ACCGCATCACCGCCATCACCAGCAACGGCCAGCCCGTCATCAGCCAAATCACCTACGAACCCGACGGCCAAGTCAACGGCTGGAACTGGGGCAACAACCAACAGAACGAACGCTTTTACGACCTCTCAGGACACAACATCATCGTCAGCATGGGCTTCAATGCATCAACCCAAATGCCCGACAGCCGCTACTACGGCTACGACGCCGCTGGACGGCAGACCAGCGCCATCGACGATAGCGATCCCAAGCTAAACCAGCGCCACGACTACGACCAACTCGACCGCCTGACCTCCAGCCAACGCGGCGAACAACAAACCAGCCGCACCGACTACGCTTACGACCTCAGCGGCAACCGCACCGAAAAAATAAAAGACAACGCCACCCTCTACAGCTACAGCACCGATGCCAACAGCAACCGCCTGCAAAGCCAGAGCGGCGCACAAACCGCCAGCTACAGCTACGACCCGGCAGGCAACCTCACCAGCGACGGCAGCTTCAACTACAGCTACAACGCCGCCGGGAGAAGAATCGCAACCACCGACACCACAACAGGCCAAACCACCCACTACGGCTACGACCCGCTCGGCCAGCGCATCAGTAAAACCAACGCCGGAAACACCAGCCAATACTTCTACGACGAACAGGGCCACCTGACCGGCGAATACGACGCCACAGGCCAACTGATCCAGGAAATCATCTGGCTCGGCGACTTGCCGGTTGCAGTACTAAAGCCGACGACAACACCAGCAAACCCCACAGCCACAGCAGACATCTACTACATCCACGCCGACCATCTGAGTACGCCCAGAAAAATTACCCTGCCTATCGACAATCGAGTAGTATGGAGCTGGGAGTCCGAAGCCTTCGGTAACAGTTTGCCAGAGCAAACCCCATCAGGTCTTGGCGACTTCGTCTTTAACCTAAGGTTTCCGGGACAATATTACGACCAGGAAACGGGGTTGTTTTATAATTACTTCAGGGATTATGATCCGGCTAAGGGTAGGTATATTGAGAGTGATCCGATTGGCTTGGCTGCTGGGATTAATACTTATACCTATGTTAGCGGGAATCCGGTTAATTACACCGATCCATTGGGGTTGTACGAAACAACCAATTGCAGTCCAAGACAAGAAAAGAAAATCGAAAATGCATGCCCTATAGCGCAGAAAAAAGCAGATAAGGCGGGTATAGGCAAGGAGTTTTCCGGGATTTTGGATAAAACTACTTTTGACTGCAAACCCCCGAAACAGCAATCTCAAGCGAAGAAGGATTGTGGAATAAACTATAAGTCAACTATTTACCTAATACGCGCATTTGATCCAAAGGCTTGTGGTTCTCTGGCAAGCGTAATTGGACATGAGGGCACTCACTCACCTCCTTTAAACTATACCGAGGACAAAGCTTATATATATGAGTATTTGGCATTTGGAACCCCACTACCTACCCCTGAAAAGTTTAGACAACTGAATGAATACTTAACCCCAGATTTGTACCTTAATTATGAAAAATTCTACAATGGGACAAAATGATGGCGAAAATAATATCTTTTGGACTGCTTTTATTTTTCTTTAGCAGTCCTATGGCTAGACTAAGTAATAATGTATCTGAGCAAGATATTTTGAATAGCGTAGCAGAAGAAACAGATACGATCTTTGTTGGGCGTGTATTAAGACAAATGGAAATTAAGGATGGGCTGGTTTATGACAGTGGCGATAGCATGCCTTTAGCCATTTTAGAAGTTGAAGTTTTAAAAACATACAGAGGAAAAGAAACTAACGATAACAAACAGGTGGTTTGCACTTGGTTTGGCGGTAATAGTGAATTTTATTTTAATCCTTCTGTTGGTCTTGGTCGAGAGCATTTATTTTTTGGTATCCTGGTGGGTTCTATGGTACAGCTTCCTTCGATTCATCTGTATAGCATAGGTGTCCCTGAAGATGAGTCATTAATATATAAGGCATTGAAGAAAAAGAGAAAAAAAATAAAAGATAAAAGCAATATATTGACAACTTTTTATGATGGCAAGGTTATACGCAATGCTTGTAATGAACCTGTAGTTTGGCCTGAGAAATAAATCAAAATAACTGGGGTCTGGAAAAAGCTGTAAGGCGTAGAGCAAGGATCAATGGGGTCAGATTAAATTGATTTTCAATTCATTCTGACCCCATTGATTCCCATTGATTCACCCCATTGATTCTAGAGGGTATAGCAGAAAGTGTTGGTCAATTAGTTCCGGATGATAGGCATATCCAGATTGGTGATAATTGCGAATGTAATCGTAAACAATGAAGCAGCCAAGTTTCAGTGATTTTTTGGTTAGAGTTGGCGGCTTAGGTGCTGTCTTTGCCATTTCTATTTTGATGACGACCACTTTTTTTCCTGGTTACGAAACTTATGTCATTTTTGCAATAGGGAGTGTTGTGCTTTGCTATACGACCATTAAGTGGTGGTATCAAAAGGACAAACGAAAAAAGAAAAGAAGAAGGTAAGCCAAGTAGGTCGAAAAAGGGGGCAGCGGCACCGGCCGTCACCACCTATGAATACGACGCCAACGGCAACCTGATCCAAATTACCGATCCGCTGGGACGCATTCGGAAATACCAGTTCGATCCCCTGAACCAACCAACACGTCAGCTCGAATCCCATCCAAGCCTCATCGGCAGCCCCCTGGGACAGATCGACACCACCTAGAATAACTGGGGTCAGAGTAACTTT
>DATBQC010000918.1:0-1785 GCA_036561065.1 Methylobacter sp.
AGCGGTGTTGGTAGCCATGGTGATGTCCTTGAACGGGTATGGACATACCTAAGCAATATCTATGCAGGAATTGGATGCTATCGCTGGGAGCGAGTACCTTGCTCACATCAGCCGCAGAAACCATATACGCTTTGGAAAAACTACGCGCTTCAAAATAGTGCGTAAGCGCAGCGGGAATCAGCGATGCACCATGGTGAGGAATTATTGACTACATCCTTGACCAGGTATTACAGGGGTATCACACAAACTTGCGCATAGAGCCGGTAATAACGCCCCACACTTCGAACAACTGCTCTTCGCCGATCTCGATCACCGGGTAATGCTTGTTGGCGGGAATCAACCGTACACTGGTTTCGGAATGACCCAATATCTTGACCGTGAATTCGCCATCCACCATCGCCAGGATAATGTCGCCGATCTGCGCTACGCGCTCCCGGTCGACCACCAGCATATCATCCTCAAAGATACCCGCATCGATCATCGAGTCGCCTTTTACGCATACGAAAAAAGTGGTGTTGTCATTCTGCACCAGATATTCGTTGGGGCTAAGCCGCTGCTCCACATGGTCGTCCGCAGCCGAAGGAAAACCGGCAGCCACCTTGCTGGTATACAGCGGCAATGCCATGTCGCTATTGGCGGCATCCATCTCCATCCACTCCGACACATTCCCTAAAGATGTCGCGGCACGCTTCCGCTGCAACGCCTTCAAAAAGTCACGAATGACAGGCTGCTTACTCTCCGGCACCCGCATCGCCACCGTGGGTTCGCCATAAGCATTACTACCCGATTTGCGCCCGGCATTAGCGCGTTTTCCACCGCGATTACTTATCGTCATACAATAGGATCTCCTTAGTTTGAATTGCGTACATAATTCAAACATAATTACGCGGCAGGGTCAAACACCCGCACCAACAAACGGCGCGGGGATATCGGCATGAATCTATAATGAATGCCTATCGATATTGGTTATTTTAAAAACCGACCAATCCTTCGTACGGAAGCGAAGCAAACTGTATTCATTCTGAAATTAGCCTTTAATTAAGCCAGATGCCCCGCGCGCGCTTACAACTACAGGCTAAATATGTCCTAAGTTGATCGGCGATGAATAAATCATTAGCTCTTTCGCCAAATAAAAGCGTGGCTAAACCCATCAGTCGGCGCTATGTACCTACCAATGGCTTTTGATCCATCTGCAGATATCCCTAACAGCTCTGCATCATTTCCGCCAAGCGTACCCAAATCCCGCATCCCAGACGTCTGCGTCCATACGAAAGCATGGTGTAAGCCTTTAGAGTCTTCCATCTGTCCAACTATCGTCGAACCATCGGACGATATTCCGTAACCTGCACTCGTCCATTTATTTAATACTTTGAATCCAGAAGTTTTAGACCAGATGAAAGCATGATGTCCAGTCTCGTCTGTCCCAACAAGCATCGATCCATTTGCGGTAATCGAGCCGGCCTCTGTGAATCTACTGTTTGGTGCGTCTATGACAGTCGTCCCAGACGTTTTCGTCCAAACGAATGCATGGACAGGCTGCAGGCCTGGTGATCGGGGAGTGAAAGTACCAAAAATGACTGAACCATCTGCAGACACGCCGAGATTCGATATTTCAGAGTCTCCTAAAATTGCGCCTATATCAACGATCCCGGACTTTTTAGTCCACATAAAAATGTGATCCTGGTCATCTTTCTTGCCATTAACGGCCTCATTCTTAGAAAACAAACCAACCACAACCGAACCATCGGCAGAGACTCCCGTGGCCATTGAATATTCTGCGATCGG
>DATBQC010000919.1:0-3981 GCA_036561065.1 Methylobacter sp.
TTTACTTGATCTAACCTACGCAGTGAAGCAATGAAAAAAAAGATAGAGGAACTTATCCTGCAAGCCGTTGAAACACTTAAATCAGACGGCGTTCTCGCACAGGACATTACCCCGAATATTACGATTGACCGCACCCGTGACCCGCAACACGGCGATTTTGCTTCAAATCTGGCATTGATGCTGGCGAAACCGGCCAATACAAACCCGCGCCAGCTGGCTGAAAAGCTGATGGCCGCATTGCCCCAAGATGCCGCGATTATTAAAGTTGAACTGGCGGGTCCAGGCTTTATCAACTTCTTTATCGATCCTTCCGCCCAATTCCAGATTATCAAACAAATCCACGAACAAGGCCGTGAATTTGGCCTGAGCAATGCTGGCGCAGGCAAAAGAGTCCAGGTTGAGTTTGTTTCCGCCAACCCGACCGGGCCTTTGCATGTCGGACATGGCCGTGGAGCCGCCTACGGCTCGGTGGTTGCCGATTTATTACAGGCGGTTGGTTTTGACGTGCATCGAGAGTATTACGTCAATGATGCCGGTCGGCAGATGGATATACTCGCCACCAGCATCTGGCTCAGATACCTTGAAGAATGCGGCGAAGTCGTGCATTTCCCCAGCAATGGCTACCGGGGCGAATATGTCCGCGAAATTGCCTGGGACATTCATAAAAACGCCAATAATGAATATCGCAGACCCGTAGAGCTGGTGTTTGAAGACATACCGGCCGATGAACCTGCGGGCGGCGATAAGGAAGAGCATATCGACGCCTTGATAGCCCGCGCCAAAACCTTGTTGGGTGCATCGCTGTATCAGGACTTCTTCCAAATAGGCCTGAACAACATCTTGGAAGACATCAAGATCGACTTGAGCGAGTTCGGCGTCGATTATCAGGAATGGTTTTCAGAACGCCAGCTGATGGATGACGGCTCGGTGGAAAAAGCGCTGGAACGTCTGCGCGCAGCAGGCCATCTGTATGAGCAGGACGGCGCGACTTGGTTTGCCTGCGCCAAATTAGGCGACGAAAAAGATCGCGTGGTGGTTCGCGATAACGGCCAATCAACCTATTTCGCGTCCGATATTGCCTACCACATGAACAAGCTGGATCGCGGTTTCGACCGGATCATCAACATTTGGGGCGCGGATCACCACGGCTACATACCCCGTGTCAAAGCGGCCATTGCTGCTCTGGGCGCGGACGAGTCCAAGCTGAAAGTGTTGCTGGTACAATTTGCCTCGTTATATCGCGGCGAAGAAAAAGTGCAAATGTCGACCCGCTCCGGCGAATTCGTCACCTTGCGGCAATTGCGCAATGAAGTCGGCAAAGACGCGGCGCGCTTCTTTTACGTAATGCGCCGGTCTGAGCAACACATGGATTTCGACCTGAAACTGGCGACCTCCAAATCCAACGAGAATCCGGTATTTTACGTACAGTACGCCTACGCCAGGGTATGCAGCGTATTGCGCCAATTGGATGAGAAAAGTCTGGAACGCGACTTGCTATTGGGCATGAACAACCTCACGCTGTTGACCGAGGATCACGAAACCAACCTGCTGGGAACACTGGCG
The DNA here is from genome assembly GCA_036561065.1 of Methylobacter sp. Classification (GTDB taxonomy): domain Bacteria; phylum Pseudomonadota; class Gammaproteobacteria; order Methylococcales; family Methylomonadaceae; genus Methylobacter_A. The sequence continues at coordinate 1,564 of DATBQC010000919.1, forward strand.
CGTTATCCCGAAACGCTGGAACGCGCCGCGTTGCAATACGAGCCGCACCAGCTGATTCAATACCTGCGCGAATTGGCAACCGAGTTTCATACTTACTACAACGCGCATCAATTCCTTGTTGATGATGCAAAAATTCGCAATGCAAGGCTCAATCTGGTTTGCGCGGTAAAACAGGTGTTGGCGAACGGCTTGGGCTTGCTGAACATCACCACACCTGAAGCGATGTAACATGGCTAAAGACTACAAACATAGAGCGCAGAATAAACATTCCGCATCGTACCGGCAAAAATCAGACAGCCTGAGCCTGTGGCGATGGATGCTGATTACGGCGCTGATTATTTCGTTTGTAGTTTTTCTGGTTTATTTGCGCGGCACCGGTTCTAAGCAACCTCCTCAGCAGGACGCAGCCCAGGCAACCACTCAGCCGACTGTACCGACAAAAGCCGAGACGGCAAAAACTGAAGAACCCAAGCCGGAGAAAAAACCTGAGCCGGGACCGGTATTGCCGCAATTTGATTTTTATACCATCCTGCCTGAAAAAGAAGTCATCGTGCCGGATTACGAAATTAACACCCGCACACGGGAAGAGCGGGTAGGACAGGCTAAAACCGCCAGTTATATTTTGCAGGCCGGCTCGTTCAAAGACTTCAAAGATGCCGACAGCCTAAGAGCCAAGCTGGCTTTGATGGGGATTGAATCTAAAGTTGAAAAAGCAACCGTCGGCAATGCCGTCTGGAATCGGGTCAAAATGGGGCCTTACACTCAAATGACCAGTGTTAGCACCATTCGCAGCCGGTTAAGAGAGAACGGCATTGACGTGATCGTTATGGAAGTTGGTAAATAACAAAGATTCATTCACCCCGAACGACTTGCATGGACGCAGGAGGTAGAGCGCCAACAGTAGGCGCTTTAGGCGATGCAGGGGCAGTTGCCGAGACACGAAGAAAGTTCAGGCAAAGAAGGGGGCATCGTCCGCCCTTTTCGAAATCCGTGTATTCGTAAATAGTTTGACTGGCTGGTTCACATCCACAGCGTTTCTCGCACGATTCAAAGATAGCCGCAACGCCGAAACGTTTGTAAATTCCATTCCGCCTGAAGTCCAGTTTGAACTCAGCCGGCTGCAGCCGTTACCAATTGAGTTTTTGCCGGTGTTATTGAATCAGGGATCAGGCGATAAGAACTGCCTGCGTTGTCGTCCAATTGAAAGTGCGCCACCGTAACCGCCAGATTTTGCGTTTGTTCTTCCAATGATTCTGCTGCCGCTGCGGCTTGCTCTACCAAGGCGGCATTTTGCTGGGTTACATCGTCCATCTGAGTGATGGCTTGATTGACCTGTTCGATGCCGGAGCTTTGTTCGGCCGAAGCCGCGGTGATTTCGGCCATCATGGCGGTAACGCCACGGATGGAGGTGACAATTTCTTCCATGGTGAGTCCCGCCTGAGTAACCAGCTTGCTGCCGCCTGAGACCTTATCTACCGAATCGTTAATCAGCGTTTTAATTTCTCCGGCAGCGTCAGTGGCGCGTTGTGCAAGATTGCGCACCTCGATAGCCACGACAGCAAAGCCCCGGCCCTGTTCACCGGCACGAGCGGCTTCCACTGCGGCATTGAGAGCAAGAATGTTGGTCTGGAAAGCGATGTCATCGATCACTGAGATAATGTCGCCGATTTTGCGTGAGGACTCATTAATATCTTCCATCGTCATGACGACTTGGCCAACCACTTCAACACCTTTGCCCGCGATGTCCGAGGCATCAACGGCGAGCTGGTTGGCCTGTTGGGCATTTGCGGCGTTATGCTGTACGGTAGAGGTCAATTGTTCCATGCTGGCGGCGGTTTGTTGCAGACTGGCGGCCTGCTGTTCGGTGCGGTAGGAAAGGTCATTGTTGCCGGCAGCAATTTCTTTAGAAGCCGTATTAATACTGTCGGTGGCATCCTTGATTTGGCTGATGATAGCTTTAAGTTTTTCCACTGTGGTATTGGAATCATCCTTAAGCTGTCCGAAAGTGCCGGAATAGTCGCTGGTGATGATTTTGGTCAGGTCGCCGCGGGACAGCGCACCCAGTACCCGTACTACTTCATTAAGGCCGGTTTCGCTGGTTTGTACGAGCTGGTTGATGTCTTCGCCCAAATGGCGCAAGAAGCCTTCTTTACCTTTCAGGTCGAAACGCATGCTGAAATCGCCCTTGGCTGCCGCTCCGACAATAGCGGCTACCTCTTTCTCAACTATTACCTCGTCGGTGCGGTCATGCCATTCGGCCACTGTCCCCAGTCGCTGGCCTTGCTCGTTGATAACGGGGTTGGCGAGCACTACCATCGAACGGGCGCCCACCATCATGCCCGCCTCATAATTGCCGGTTAAGGAGTCAAGCATTTTTGCCTGATGCGAGGGGTTCTCGTGGAAATCATCCATGTTGGC
>DATBQC010000920.1:0-2031 GCA_036561065.1 Methylobacter sp.
GGCTATTGGGGCAAGCTCACAAGGAGCAAATGTCAATCAGTTAAGATTGAATGTGTCACCAAAAATCAAATTCATGCACGGCAGCAAATTCAGACCGTGGTTGATCCCTGCCGGTTTGGACATCAACATTATCAGTCCTCCATCTTCAGCGATTACCGTGATGAACACCGGCATGCAGTTCGGTGCGGGTGCGGAATATGAATTGTTGAAAGGCATAGTACTTGGCGCTGACGGTCGTTATCATAAAACTTTTGACAGCATCGACGGCGTTAACACCAATGGTTTCACATTGGGCAGTTCTGTCGGCTTCAAATGGTAAGTTAATACTTAACGAAACCTGAAAAGAGAATAAAGGGAGGGCTTCAAACCCCTCCCTTTTTTTATGCTTGAAAAATTAAAAAGAGGTGCACGATAAAGGCTCAAGGTAAAATAGCATCTTTTCCGGTTCTTGCTGGGAAACAAATAAAACTTGAAGCTACTAGCCATGAAAACCCTTTATCCTGAAACTCTGCCCTACCAAACATTTTTCCTCGAAACCGGCAGCAAGCATGCGGTTTATGTCGAGCAGTCCGGCAATCCTGACGGCATTCCAGTTGTTTTTCTGCACGGCGGGCCGTGTTCCGGCACTAAACCCGACCATCGGCGTTTTTTTAATCCCGAATTGTATCGCATTATCCTGTTTGATCAGCGCGGCTGCGGTTTGTCGTTGCCTTTCGGCGAGCTGGAAAACAATACCACCCAGGATTTAATCGATGATATGGAGCGTATAAGGCAGCAATTGGCTATAACTCAATGGCTTGTGTTTGGCGGTTCATGGGGCGGCGCGTTGGCCTTGCTGTATGCCCAGCAGCATCAAGATAAAGTCATGGGCTTGATTATTCGCGGTGTGTTTCTGGTGCGGCAGCAGGACTTGGACTGGTTTGCCAAAGAGGGCGCGGGTAAGATCTATCCCGAGCAATGGCAGCGTTTGCTTGAAAGTATTCCTGAACAAAGGGGGGGTAATCTGGTTGCAGGGCTATGCGATGCGTTATGGGGTGAGGATGAGGTGGCGCAAAGGCGGGTCGCCAAGGAGTGGATGGCATGGGGCGGACAGGTAGCATTGGGCAACGATTATCAGCCGAGCCCGAAAGGCGAGCATGTGACGGAGCTTATGATTAAGCAAGTGCGCATGGAATTGCATTATGCCAAGCATCGTTATTTTTTGGAGGAAAATCAGATCCTGGACAACTGTGATGGCTTGGTTGAAATTCCAACAATTATCATTCACGGACGCTATGATTTTGTCTGCCCGATGGAAGCCGGTTACAGCCTTCATAAGGCATTGCCGAAGGCCGAATATATCGTATTGCCCAATGCCGGACATGTGGCCCAGGGTGAGGAAATGATCAATGCGCTGGTTGCGGCAACCGATAAGTTTGCCGAGCAATGATGGCTATAAACACAAATTTGCATTCAACAGTCCTATGCGCATCAACTTAGGCAGAAAATCCGTATAATAGGCAAATTGTTAATCGCTAAAGCTAATGCGTATGGAAAGCGCGTTATTTGAGCGACTGGGAAACACACTTTATACCGATAAATGAAATTACATGATCAAAAGCTTCGCGAATTGGGCTTAGCAGTTATTCAGGTGGAAGCACAGGCGATTGCCGCATTAGCCGAGCAGATTAATGATGATTTTGTGCTCGCCTGCAAATTAATGTTTAGTTGTCAAGGCCGCGTTGTGGTTACCGGCATGGGAAAATCAGGGCATATTGCCGGTAAAATTGCCGCGACTTTGGCCAGTACCGGAACGCCGGCTTTTTTTGTGCATTCGGGCGAGGCCAGCCATGGCGACTTGGGTATGATTACCCGGCACGATGTAGTGCTGGCGTTATCGAATTCCGGGGAAACTGAGGAAGTGTTAACGATACTGCCGATTATTAAGCGGCTGGGCGTACCGTTAATAGCGATGACCGGGAACCCCAATTCAACGCTGGCCAAATTTGCGACTACCCATATCAACGTGGCTGTTGAGCAAGAAGCTTGCCC
>DATBQC010000921.1:0-1894 GCA_036561065.1 Methylobacter sp.
GGCCCGACCAGCATGCCGTAGCCACCGGAGCCTTGCACTTCTTTCACCACCAACTCGGCGAGATGCTCCAGCACATACTTACAGTCGTCTTCAAGTTCCAGCTTGTAGGTAGGCACATTGGAAAGAATGGGTTCTTCGCCCAGATAGAAACGTACCATTTCCGGGACGTAGGTATAAGTCGCCTTGTCGTCCGCTACGCCCGTGCCAATCGCATTTGCCAACGTCACGCCGCCGTTGCGGTATACCGAAACCAGTCCTGGAACCCCTAACATCGAATCCGCGCGGAACGCCAGCGGGTCGATAAAATCGTCGTCTATCCGGCGATAGATCACATCCACGCGCTTGGGGCCTTCCGTAGTACGCATGAACACTGCGTTGTCGCGCACGAATAGATCCTGGCCTTCTACCAGTTCGATCCCCATTTGTTGCGCCAGGAAAGCATGCTCGAAATAGGCACTGTTATAGGCGCCCGGGGTCATCAGCACCACCGTCGGGTCCGGCACGCCAGGTTGCGCGACTGCGCGCAGATTGTTCAGCAACACCTGCGGATAATGTTCTACCGGTGCTACCGAATAACGGCGGAACAGATCGGGGAACAACCGCATCATCATCTTGCGGTCTTCCAGCATGTAGGAAACGCCGGAAGGTGTACGTAGGTTATCTTCCAGCACATAGAATTGATTCTCGCCGGTACGCACGATATCTATGCCCGCAATGTGTGCATAGATGTTGCCCGGCACATCGACCCCCTGCATTTCGGGTCGATAGCCGCTATTGGTGAGGATGCTGGCAGGGACGACACCGGCCTTGATGATCTCTTGCCCGTGATAGAGGTCGTGCAGGAACATGTTGAGTGCCCGTACCCGCTGGATCGCGCCGTCGGATAGGCGTTGCCATTCGGAAGCTGCCAAAATACGGGGGATGACGTCGAACGGAATCAAGCGTTCAGCACCGGCATCTTCACCATACACATTGAAAGTAATACCGACGCGACGAAATAACAATTCGGCCTCGCGCGATTTTTGCGTTAACTGACTATGAGAGACATTCGTCAGCCACTGGTCAAAAGCTTTATAAAGCGGGCGCACCGCCCCATCGGGCGAGCTCATTTCATCAAAAAAGGATTTGTTGTTTTTAGCCATTAGAATAAGCTATCAGCAAAGCCCGTGCCAAATATATTAATCGTTTATATTCAATAGGATATACCAATCACAGGGTAACTTGGGCGATTCTCGCACCACGATGATGCCAGCTGTTAAGACAAGCGCCCCAACATGGGTCTTTAATAAAATGATGTAGCACTGACGCGCCTTGCTCTCGCCCCAGATTGATTTGGATATGGTTGTTCGACAAAATAAGCGGAAACAGGTTCTCCGGTATAATCATCGCTGGTTCTCAAAGGATTAAAATTATGAAAACGAATTACCAGTTTGAGAAGCGCCAGAGAGATTTGGAAAAGAAGAAAAAGAAAGCGGAAAAAGCATTGAAAAAGTCGGCACCCGCTGAACCCGTTGGTGATTCGGAAGCTGCTGTATTACCTGAAAAAATAGATTGAAAAGAGAGTATTTATGACGCCGCAAGAAAGTCTTATCAAGGTACCGGAAGTGGCCTTGATATTCTGGATCATAAAGATCCTCGCTACGACTCTCGGCGAGACGGGCGGCGATGCTGTCTCCATGTCCATGAATCTGGGCTATCTTGTCGGCACCGGAATTTTTGCGGTCGTATTCATGATCGCGGTCACGGCCCAAGTATCCGCAAAAAAATTCCACCCCCTACTGTACTGGGCGACCATCATTGCCACCACCACGGTCGGCACGACACTGGCAGACTTCGCGGATCGCTCGCTCGGCATAGGCTACGCGGGCGGCACAACTATCTTGTTTACTTTGCT
>DATBQC010000922.1:0-3107 GCA_036561065.1 Methylobacter sp.
CATTTCGCTCAGTTCTTTGCCTTCGAGTTTTTCAAAGCCCATGCTCCAATAGGGGAATGCCCGTTCGGTTATCGGCAGTTTTTCGATCAAGGTTACGTCCTTGTGGCGTTTGTCTTTTTTTATGCTGTCAAATGTAGCATCAATGGTCGTCTCGTCGCCCTCCAGCACCTGAAAAAAAGTACCATGCGAATATAGCAGTATCCCGGTAATATTTTTGGCACCGTTATTTATTCGACAGGTTTTTAGCAGTGCTAACAGATTTTCCGGGCTGAAGTCTTTGATGGCGGTACTGGCGTATGTCAGTCTGATCATTGGGGAGCTTCCTCGTCGTTGATAAACGGCACTATAAGCTGCAAGACTGTAACATACCGGTAGAGGTTAAATCATTCGGTAAGACTGCTTATATTAATATGTCAAAGTACCGACAGGCGCGCTTTTCAGGAGGTAAGTCACAATCCAGAACTGTAAATTGTAGAAAAAACTGTATCGTTTTTATCAATGAATGCAATTAAAGCAAGTGGTATGCTGCCGAGTAAAAGTCAGAATGGATATCGATTGAACCAAAATGGTGCGCAAAATAACATATTGGTGCGTTTGGATGAGCCATAATGGTGCAATAAAACAAGCGAAAGCCCGCCAGTACTGGATTCTAACTGTCGGCCCAGAAATTGCTGTATATAACGGTAACGCTCTTACCTGAAGCAACTAAAGCAAGCCATGCATAAACGTATACTCGATCACCTTAACGCCGCAATCTTGTTATTCGATCGCGACCTGATCCTCACTTACCTTAATTCTGCCGGGGAAATCCTGCTTGCCGATAGCTCAAGGCATTTGGTGGGCCTGGGCGCCGGTGAGTTATTCAAGTCTTCCGATCCCGCACTGCTGATAAACTTACAGCAATGCCTGACTATGGCGGAACCTTTGGTAGACCGTGAACTTATTCTGGATCGTATGACGCACAGCATCACCATCAACTTTAGCGCAACGCCGTTATTGAAGGATGAGCGAGTCAATGAGATTTTGGTCGAATTGCAGCAAGTGGATAATCACCTGCGCATCTCCAAGGAGGAGCGACTACTAACTCAGCAGAATACCGCCAGATTGCTGGTCAGGGGCTTGGCGCATGAAATCAAAAACCCGTTGGGCGGCTTGCGCGGCGCGGCGCAATTGCTGGATTTGGAATTACACGATCCGGAACTCAAGGAATACACTCGCATTATTATTGCCGAATCCGACCGCCTGCAAGGCTTGATGGATAAAATGCTCGGCCCCAACAAACTGCCCGATAAGAAAGCCATCAATATCCACGAAGTGCTGGAACGGGTCAGGCAGTTGGTTCAGGCCGAATCCAGCGGCAGCCTCGCCGTTAAAACCGACTACGATCCCAGCATTCCCGACATACTGGCCGATAAAGACCAACTGATCCAGGCTATTTTAAATATCGCCAAAAATGCTGTGCAGGCGTTGAACGGCGAAGGTGAAATTATCATCAAAACCCGAATTCACCGGCAAGTGACCATCGGTCGCAAACGCTATAAATTGGCAGTTAAATGTGACATTATCGATAACGGGCCGGGCATCGACGCCGACATGATGAACCGGATATTTTATCCGATGATTACCGGGCGCGCCGAAGGCACGGGGCTGGGTTTGTCGATAGCCCAAGCACTGATTAATCAGCATAACGGCTTGATTGAATGCAGCAGTGAGCCAGGAAACACTGTGTTTTCAATCTTCTTACCGATTATTACGCCGGAGGAGGCAGGTAATGACTAAATCCGAAACCGTCTGGATTATCGATGACGACCAATCCATCCGCTGGGTCGTGGAAAAAGCCCTGCAAAAAGCAGATATCGTCACCCGCAGTTTTTCCTGCTCGGCCGATTTGCTGAGCGCATTACAGGACGATCTGCCCGATGCGCTGATTACCGATATTCGTATGCCCGGAATGGATGGGTTGGAGCTTTTGGATAAGGTTCAACTGAATTACCCGAATTTGCCGGTTATTGTCATGACCGCTCATTCCGATCTGGAAAGCGCAGTCTCGGCATTCCACGGCGGCGCATTTGAATATTTGCCCAAGCCCTTTGATATTAAGGAGGTTGTCGATCTTGCTCACCGGGCTTGCATCCATAGTCGGCAGAAGCAAAGCGAGGGGACGATTTCAGGTGCAACGGAGGAACCTACTCCGGAAATTATCGGCGAAGCGCCATCAATGCAAGAGGTATTTCGCGCGATAGGCCGACTGGCTCGATCAAACATCACAGTTTTGATCAACGGCGAATCGGGAACCGGCAAGGAATTGGTCGCCAAAGCCTTGCATCGTCATAGTCCCAGAGTCAATAGCCCGTTCATCGCTCTGAATATGGCCGCCATCCCCAAAGACCTGATGGAGTCTGAACTGTTCGGTCATGAAAAAGGTGCTTTTACCGGTGCGCAATCACGCCGTGCCGGGCGTTTTGAACAAGCCGACGGCGGCACTCTGTTTCTTGATGAAATCGGCGATATGCCCGCCGAACTGCAAACCCGTTTATTGCGTGTGCTGGCCGATGTCGAGTTCTATCCGGTCGGATCGCACGCATCCGTTAAAGTCGATGTGCGTATTATTGCCGCTACCCACCAGAACCTTGAAACCCTGGTCGAGCAAGGCCGCTTCAGGGAGGATTTGTTCCACCGCTTAAACGTCATCCGCATTCACATCCCCCCTTTGCGGGAGCGCAAGCAGGATATCCCCTTACTGCTGCGCCACTTTTTAAACCAGGCGTCGGTTGAATTGAATACCGAAATTAAAGTCTTAAAACCTGAAGCGGAGGCTTTTTTAAGCACACTGGACTGGCCGGGCAATGTCAGACAACTGGAGAACAGCTGTCGCTGGCTGACCGTGATGGCGTCGGGACGGGAAATTCATCTGCACGATTTGCCGCCCGAGTTGTTAAGTGCTCCATCAGAAAAAAATACAGATGAAACCGGCTGGGAAGCATTGCTGAGAAATTGGGTAGATCAGCAGCTGTTACGTGGAAACGAGGCCGAAATCGCTAAACAAGTGATTCCTGCCGTTGAAACCATTTTGATTAAAGCCGCGTTAAACTTTACCCATGGAAAAC
>DATBQC010000923.1:0-15282 GCA_036561065.1 Methylobacter sp.
CAACTATTCAGTATGAAATACAAAGACTGCTTTTTATTCTTGTTATTGGTCTTGTCGCCAGCGACTTATGCGGAAGATGGCAATGATTTATTTGCGGCGGCAATGACCGGCAAGGTTGACAGAGCAGAGGCTTTGCTGGCGCAAGGAATAGACGTTAACGGCAAAACAGCCGGCGGCCGCACCGCACTGATGGCCGCAAGTTTTAACGGCAATGTAAAGATTGTTAAGGCTCTGTTGGGATATGGAGCCGATGTCAACATTGCCGATAATTTGGGAACGACAGCGTTAATGGATGCGCTGGTTTTTGGCGATGAAGACATCGTCAACTTGCTGATTGCGGCCGGAGCCGATGTTAATGCGCTGGATAAACAAAGTGTGACGGTTATGGGCAGGGCCAAGAAAACCGCCCATGACAAAATCGTTAAAATTCTGGAAAAAGCCGGGGCAAAAGAAGAGCAGGAAGTGCCGATAGAAGAAGCGGCAGCCAAAGATGGCGCAGGCGGCAAACCAGCGGATAAGCCTGGTACAAAACCGGCAGAAAAACCCGACACAAAGCCGCCAGCCAAAAAATAAATTTAGCGTTAAAACAATAAAGTAGGTAGTGGTGATTGGGGAGTATCACTTACCACTAACCAATTACCAGCCAGGAAAAAACATTGCATATTCATATCTTAGGTATTTGCGGAACATTTATGGGCGGGCTTGCCGTGATTGCACGGCAGTTGGGGCATCAGGTCAGCGGTTCAGATCAAAATGTTTATCCGCCGATGAGCACTCAGCTGGAACAGCAAGGCATCCTATTAATGGAAGGCTATCGGGCCGAAAACCTGGATAGCAAACCGGATTTGGTTATTATCGGTAATGCCTTGTCGCGCGGTAATCCTGAAGTCGAAGCAGTGCTTAACAAGGGATTGAGATACGTATCAGGCCCGCAATGGCTGGCAGAGCACGTGTTGCAGGACAAATGGGTGCTGGGCGTTGCCGGAACCCACGGCAAAACCACGACGACCAGCATGCTCAGCTGGATACTTGAGCATCAGGGTTTTCAACCGGGATTCTTAATCGGCGGCATCCCGCTAAATTTCGGCATTTCGGCGCGTCTTGGCGAGTCCGATTTTTTTGTGATTGAAGCCGATGAATACGATTCTGCGTTTTTCGACAAGCGCTCAAAATTTGTCCACTATCGCCCCAGAACCGCCATCCTGAATAACCTGGAATACGACCATGCCGATATTTTCCCCGACCTGGATGCGATCAAAAAACAATTTCACCACTTGGTCAGGACAGTGCCCGGCGAAGGCCTGATTATCAGCCCCGAATGCGACGCCAACATCAATGACGTTCTGTCGATGGGTTGCTGGACGCCGGTTGCCAAGACAGTGATTTCGGTAGGGGCGGGTCTTGTGCCCGCCGAATCAGGGCAACCACAAGGGATTGCCCCTACGATTGCCCAATTGATTAAAGCCGATGGCAGCCAATTCGATGTACTGATGGATAACCAAGCGCAAGGCTGTGTCGAGTGGTCGCTAACCGGCGAGCATAATGTCTACAATGCGCTGTCTGCAATAGTTGCCGCAAAACACGTCGGCATTCTACCCAAGGATGCGATAGCTGCGTTGGGGCAGTTTAAAAACGTAAAACGCCGCATGGAAGTCATCGCCAACATTCCTGCCCTGAACGGTGCCGAAGGGAACGGTGTAACTATTTACGACGACTTCGCCCACCACCCGACCGCGATACAAACGACGCTGGACGGGCTGCGCAAACAGGTGGGCCAGGAGCGGATTATTGCCATCGTCGAACCGCGCTCGAACACCATGCGTTTGGGCGTCCATACCAGAACGCTGGCTGAATCACTGGGCAATGCCGATCTTGCTATTATCTATCAACCGGAAGCGATGGGCTGGGATTTAGGCGAGCTGAAAAAATATGCCGGTAATATCGAAATCTGTTCATCGCTGGATGACATCATCGCCAAGCTCAAATTTGAAGCGCGTTACGGCGGGCATTTTGTGCTGATGAGCAACGGCAGCTTCGGCGGCATTTATCAGCGCTTGAAAGATGAATTGAGTTAACGTTTAAACATAAAAAGATTCACCACGAAGGCACGAAGGACACGAAGTTTCTATTTTGGTTTTCTTCGTGTCTTCGTGGTGATACATAATTTACCTCAAACAAAAACATGCACATACAACAAGCCCTGCAAGCCCTGCTGAACAAGCAAAACCTTAACTCCGATCAAATGCGCGAAGTGATGCGCCAAATCATGAGCGGCAATGCCACCGACGCGCAAATCGGCGGTTTCCTGATCGCCCTGCGCTGCAAAGGCGAAACCATCGACGAAATCGCTGCCGCCGCTGAAGTGATGCGAGAACTGGCCACCAAAGTGGAGGTAAAAGGCGACCATGTCATAGACACCTGCGGCACCGGCGGCGACGGCGCAAATACCTTTAATATCTCCACCACCTGCGCCTTTGTCGTGGCAGCAGCTGGTGGTCAGGTTGCCAAACACGGCAACCGTTCCGTTTCGAGCAGTTGCGGCAGCGCCGACCTGCTGGAAGCAGCCGGGGTAAATCTGGATTTAAGCGCCGAACAAGTCGCCCACTGTGTCAATGAAATCGGCGTCGGCTTCCTATTTGCGCCCAAACATCACGGTGCAATGAAGCATACCAGCAATGCCCGTAAAGAAATGGGCGTTAGAACCCTGTTCAATCTGTTGGGCCCGTTATCCAACCCCGCCGGAGCGCCCAACCAGTTGATCGGCGTATTCGCAAAAGAATGGGTGGAACCGTTGGCGCAGGCGTTAAAAAAACTCGGCAGCAAGCATGTACTGGTCGTCAGTGCCGACGATGGACTCGATGAAATCAGCATTGCATCGCCCTCGACTATTGCCGAGCTTAAAGACGGTGAAGTAATCAGCTATATAGTTACGCCGGAACAATTCGGTTTTCAACGTGCGAGTCTGGCAGAATTGGCCGTTGATGGTGCAGCTTCCAGTCTGGTGATGGTAAAATCAGTGCTGGACAATAAAGCCAGCCCGGCCAGGGACATCGTGGTGATCAATGCAGGCGCGGCAATTTACGCGGCCAATATCACCGATTCCTTAAGCACAGGCATAGAAAAAGCTGGTCAGCTTATTGCAAGCGGCGCGGCAAAAGCCAAATTCGATGCGTTGATCGCATATTCAAAAACCTTATAAAATAACTAAGACCATGAGCGATACGCCAGATATTCTAAAAAAAATCCTCGATAAAAAAGCCGAAGAGGTTGCCAGACGCCGATTGGGCATGACCATTGCCAATCTGGAAGAAATTGCCGGAACCGTAGAAAGGCCGCGCGGATTTTATAACGCTCTGCAAAGCAAGGTACTAGCTAAAAAACCGGCCATTATCGCGGAAATCAAAAAAGCCTCTCCCAGCAAAGGCGTGATCAGGGAAGATTTCCAACCTATCGCGATCGGCCAGGATTATGCGATGAACGGCGCGGCCTGCCTATCGGTATTAACCGATAAGGATTTCTTCCAGGGTTCTGAAGTCTACCTGCAAATGGTCAGGGAACGCTGCCCGCTGCCGGTGCTCCGAAAAGACTTCATGATCGACCCATATCAAATCTATGAAGCCCGCGCCTTGGGTGCCGACTGCATATTGCTGATCGTCGCCGCATTGGAAGACGACCAAATGCACGAGCTGTCGGACACCGCAACCGAACTGGGTATGGATGTATTGGTGGAAGTTCACAATGCGGAAGAACTGCAAAGGGCATTAACGCTGGATACCAAACTGATCGGCATCAACAATCGCAACCTGCGCACTTTCGAAACCTCGTTGCAGACCACGTTGGATTTAAAAGCCGCCATCCCCGCAGACCGTTTAATCATCACCGAAAGCGGCATTCATACCCATGAAGACGTGCAGTTGATGCTGGATAATGGTATCTACACCTTCCTGGTCGGTGAAGTGTTTATGCGAGCGGAAAGCCCAGGGCAGAAGATGCGGGAGTTGTTTGCTTTGTAAAATATACTACCGTTTCTTAATGTGAGAATGCTTACACAGCTTCCTCTTGGCTTACTGTGATTGAACTCCTTGTATAGGGAAATATGGTAAAGGTTACTCTATCAGCTGCTTCTTCAAACATATGCTCCCGGCGCATAGTGTTCAGCATGATTGCTTGCTTGATCGTAACCCTAATGGCATGGCCCTGCGCTTGTCTGGCCGAGGCGAGTGAAATTGTCGGTTCTTGGTATCAAGCTCCTGAAGGCTGGACTTATCAGGGACAGGTCGATATTGCGGCTGCCGGACTCAAGCCGGCAGCTAAGGTGGCATTGATTGGCGGCCATTTCTTCCAGCAGGCGGATTTCGACATCAATACGGTCGGTCGCCATGTGCTGGACTTCAAGAACACCAGCACTATCGGGAATTTCCGCCATATCATCCTTGACGCGAACAGGCATCCGGTTGTCGATGTGCGAGGCGGTATCCTGAGTAGCGAGATAAATCCTTTTTTCTTGCGGCATGGCCGTGAGGTCGATCTTCCCATCGGTCATTATCATCTGCTGACCGAACTGGATTCCCCCTTCTTCCTGGCCGACCCGCAACCCTATCTGGACACGCTGGATACTTACCGGCAATCGATCAAACCGGGGAATGCCTTGACCTTGCTTTGTCTGGGCATGTTTTTGGGCTTGATGGTCTATTATGCGGCGCTGGCGATTGCACGCTGGAGCTTGTCTGCGGCGATGTACTCGATCTTTATTCTCGGCAATCTTCTGTATAACGGTACTGCGTTGTTGGTATTTACAGAGTTGTTCGACATGCACTGGTTTTATCTGGTGAGCGTTCCTATCCTGTTTTCCAATTGCGCCTATATCCTGTTTGTGATGTCTTTGCTGGAAATACGGCACAGCACCTATCCGAGCCTATACAGTGCCGGTGCAGTAGTATTGGCCTTGCTGGGCGGACTGATAGTGTTGGCGGCGATTATGCCGCACTGGTCGTTGGAAATAGATCGTTACGGTGTCTTTCTGTTTCTGACTTATGGTTTGGTGGTCGGCATTGTGCTCTCGCTTGAGGGCAACGTAATTGCGCGGCTTTATCTGTGCGCCATTGGGACGTTTTTTGTGTTGGGAATCACGACGATTTCGGCCAGCAGTCTCAACTCTTACGGCCTGTATATTGAACACATGGGTCTACTTTCTGTGTCGGTAGAGGTCATGCTGCTGGCGCTGGTACTGTCTTACCAGTTTGCCCAGCTTTATCGCGATAAGGAATATGCGCTGGAGTGCATGGAACACAGCGACCGCGTTGCCCGCACCGACGCACTGACCGGCCTGCCTAACCGTGTGGCGTTGGAGCTGTCGCTGGCGAGGTTGCCTCCACATGGCAGCCTGACGTTCATCGATATGGATGGCCTCAAGTATTATAACGATCAGTTCGGGCATGAACGCGGCGACGAATTGCTGCGTGCATTCGCCCTGCACTTGAGCGAGCGTTTGGGCGTTAAGGCGCAGGCGCATCGTCTGGGTGGCGACGAGTTTGCCATTACTTGTGAACATGGGGACGTGACATGGGTCGAGAGTATGTTGACGCAGGCAGTTGAAGATTTGTGGGGCAGCGGGTTTAAGTCTGCCGGCGCCAGTTCAGGCTCGGCGCATGTCCATGAAACCCCGGATAAAGGAAAACTCCAGCACATGGCTGATTGTAGAATGTATGAAAATAAGCGCCGTAACAAGCGGAGCCGCCTTGAAGATCAGGAATCAGTTCTAATATAACCAACGAGGAGAAAAAACAATGCAACGTATTTGTGGCTTGGTCTGGCCGATCGTGTTATCGGTCGTGTTGCCGCTTGCGGCAGCGTGGTTTGCCTATCCGGAAACCCATTTGCCGCCCGGCTTCGGCGTATTTCCGCCGCTTTTGGTGGCGGAAGCGCCCGGTTTCAACCTGATAATCTTCGTTGCGCTGGCGCTGGTGGAAGCCGCTTTCGTCCTGTTTTTGCTGTTCCCTCAATGGTTCGGCTTTACCATACCGACTCCGCCGCCCAAGCCGACTGCGGCGGCGTTTCCGGTATGGTTCTGGTTAGGCTCGGCGTTGACGCTGTTTTTTTGGTGGTTGATGTGGACACGGGTCACGCCCTTTGGCGACTTGGTGTATTACGCCTTCACGCCTTTGTGGTGGGGCTTCATCCTGACGTTGGACGGGCTGGTATATCGCCGCAGCGGCGGTTATTCATTGTTGGCGACGCGGCCTAAAACCCTGCTCATCAGTGCGGCGGTCTCGATAGTCGGTTGGTTCTATTTTGAGTATTTCGATTATTTTGCATTGGGCAACTGGTATTATCCTAACACCGCCGCCGGCGTGATGCCGCTTAGCCATGCCACTGTCGTATTGCTGTTCCTGATTGCCTATACCACGGTCTGGCCTGCCATCTTCGAGTGGTATACGCTGCTTAACACTTTTCCCGGCTTGGCTGGCCGTTATAGTAACGGCCCAAAAATAGCGCTGCCGGGCGGATTCTTGCTTTGGGGCGGCTTCTTTTTGATCTTCATCATGGTGTTCTTTCCCTATCCGCTGTTCTGGGTGTTGTGGATCGGGACGCTGGCGGTCTTCTCCGGACAACTGATCAGAAAAGGCATATGGAATCCGTTCACCGCAATGGCGGAAGGCAACTGGGGACCGGCCTTGCTGGTGGCGATCGGCAGTCTGTGTAACGGGTTTTTCTGGGAATTATGGAATTGGGGCAGTAACGCCAATCCGGCATTACCGGCAACCAACCCCAATTATTGGATATACGATATTCCCTACGTCAATGTTATACACATTTGTTCCGAAATGCCGTTGTTAGGATACATAGGCTACATGCCTTTCGGCATTCTGGTTTGGGTGGTGTTCATCTGGCTGGGAGAATTGTTCGGTTTTGACACCGGACTGCTAAAGGACGATCAGGACAAAGGTTGATAATTATTATCCAAAGACGGAAATCAGAATCAAATTGGCTAAGTATGGATACAAATAAACAAACGATTAAAAGTCTTTTATCACCACAAAGACACGAAGAAATAATACTTCGTGTCCTTCGTGTCTTCGTGGTGATAACCTTTTAAGTTTTCTTAAACGTTTTTTTTGGCTACCAGCGGCGACTCAACATGAGATGCAGAAATAGCGCTTCATTCCTGACTTCGGCATTGCCGAACAGGGGACTGGTGTAGTTCTCCTTGACCGGGAGCATATACTCTACGCCGCCGGTTAGCCGCCATTGCGGACTGATCTGCCGCGCAGCACCTAGCGTGAGGTGGTGTTCGAGGATTCCCGCCAGCAATGGGCTGGAGTTTTGCGACGGGATAGGGTTCTTGCCATAGTTGTGTCCGGCATAGAGCGTAGTGAGCTCATTCCAGTTGTAAGCCAGCCCGGAGGCGAACACCCACTGGTTTTTCCAGTCACCGGCCGACACGATTTGATAGGCTGCCGGGGCCAAGGGATTTTCAGGATCGGTGGCGCGCAAAGTGACGGACTTGACCGCGTCGGCCCAGTTGATCCAATTGACCTTAAAAGACAACAGCCAGGCTTCGACCGGTTTGAACGCCACCCCCAGCGCAACTTCGCGCGGTAGCGCCAGGCCCGTCACGCTGGCATTGCGATACTTGACCACACCCAGTCCCATCCCGGAATAATTGGCATTCAGCTCACCGTCGGTCAGCGGCAACTCAGTCTTTTCCGTGTATGCCGCCGCCAATGTCAGGGACGGATTGAGGCGATACTGCACCCCCAACTTGAATCCCACCTTCAGCGCGGAGGCACCGTCGAGCTTATATCCGGCAAACGGGGCTGCCCCGACTGAGGTATTGGGGAAAAACTGCTGTTGTACGCTGGCATAAGTGACCGCCAAGCTGGCGCCAACCGACCAGGCATCGTTGATTTTGCAGCCTATTCCGGGGATTACTTTGGCAATACCGAACAGAGAGCTCATGTCGTCGCGGTTGCCGAATGCGGTGTTGATGTTTTTGAATACCCCGCCCGCACCACCTTGGCTGAACAACCCAACCCCTGCGGTACAAGGCACCGAATCGAGCGATGCGGCATAACCGCCGCCGCCCAGAAAAGAATATTTGTTGTCGGCGTGCTTTTCGTTACCAAAACTATCCTTGTGCGTAAGATCGAAGGTGCGCAACCCTGAGGCAAAGCCGTCGAACGCCTGCCCATGAATCTGCGTCAATCCCGCCGGATTGGTATTGAGTGCGCTGGTATCCCGCGCCACTGCAATATCGGCTCCGCCCATCAGTGTCGACTCGGTTCCGAAGCCAATCAAGTTGATGCCGTTAGTGGCAAACGCCATCGGGCTAAGCAGCGCAAGCAGTATCGCAAAGCCGGATACGTTCCCGCGATTTTTAGTGAGTAAGAGCATGTAACTGTCCATGGTTTTTTACTGACAGTGTAATTTAAATCTTACTTTTATACGACTCTATCGGCTTACCCAATACAAGATGAGCTTGAAATAATGCTGTATTTCTAACGGAAAGATTAGTTGGGCAAATGTTTATGTCGCATCATCGCCTGCTATTTTCTCAAGACCGTTATCGCTAGCTCGGACAAGAAAATATATCTTTATGAATGTATAATGCCGCCTTATGACAATATAAAATTTAATGCAAATGCCCAAAGCCATTTGAAGCTCGGCATATTACTTTTGGAATACGGGGCAAACCGAGGACAGGGTGGTTGAACACCTGCAAAAAGAACGCTCTAAATTATTTAGTGCCATTAATGAACGAGATTAAAAAACACCGGCTGAGTTATTGGGATTTATTTTTCCCTTTTTTCAGTCTCATCTATGTCGTAGCAAATTCTGCCGTTCAAAAAGTATTGGTGTTGGTTTCGGGAATCGCCGTTTTAAAAATGATTGTTATCGCCTGGTGAAGTTGTAGATCATGAATGCCGCAAATCCCATTGGTGTTTTCGATTCCGGCGTTGGCGGATTATCTGTCCTACGTGAGATTCGCAGGGCGCTGCCGGGTGAAGACCTGCTGTATGTGGCGGATTCGGCCCATGCGCCGTATGGCGATAAACCCCAGCAGTTTATCGAAGCCAGGTCGATTGCGATTACCGAGTTTTTGGTGAATCGAAACGCCAAGGCCATCGTCGTTGCCTGCAACACGGCAACCGGCGCGGCGATTACAACATTGCGCTCAAGATTCTCTATGCCGATTATTGCGATGGAGCCCGCGGTAAAGCCTGCGGCTGAGAACACTCAATCAGGGGTGATCGGCGTTCTGGCGACCAGCCGAACCTTGGCTAGCGATAATTTTGTGAAGCTGTTTGCGCGATACGGCGAGGATGTAGAGATATTGGGTCAAGCTTGTCCAGGACTGGTTGAGCAGGTGGAGGCAGGCGATTTGTCCGGCGGAAAAACCCGGCTATTGCTTGAGCAATATGTCTTGCCATTGCTGGAGCGAGGGGCTGACACGTTAGTATTGGGTTGTACGCATTATCCGTTTTTAGCGCCGCTGATTCAGGAGATAGCTGGGCCTAGGGTGAGCGTCATAGATTCCGCCGCCGCTGTTGCGCGGCAGCTTCGCCGTCGGCTTGAAGTGGGTGATTTATTGGCAGATGAAGACAGACTGGGACTGGAATGCTTTTGGACCAGCGGCAAACTGAATAAAGCGCAGCCGCTGGTTACTCAATTATGGAAGGCGGATGTCGAAGTAAGTAGTCTGCCATAGACTAAAGCTATCGATAACAATACAAAATTGTGCTGACATTTTATGTTTCAGCATTAAATTCCAGGGCACTTGGAGCCGCGACTTCAGTCGCGGTGGTGGCATATCACGCTGCTTATGAATGAACGCTCATGCGCGACTAAAGTCGCGGCTCCGCTTATGGTTTTAAAGTAGATACCATTTTTTGAACTATTGCTCACATCTCTATGTACTGGATTCCGGCAATAATATTTGATCAAAACTATCCACCTGTCGGTGCTCGGCTTGCGGGTCGGGCGTACCGTCCCTCACCAACCAGATGGTTTCAAAACCGGCGGCTTTGGCCGCATCCAGTTCTTCTTTAATATCCGATAAAAACAACAGTTGGTTCGGCGGTATCGCAAGCTGTGCGGCTATGTTGTCATACGATTGCTGTTCTTTTTTGCCGCCGATATGGGTATCGAAATAGCCGGAAAATAGCGGTGTCAAGTCGCCGTATTCGGTATGGGCGAACAGCAGTTTTTGCGCGTAAACCGAGCCGGAAGAATAGATGTATAAATCCAGCCCTTGATCTTTCCAGGCTTTGAGGTTTACTGCGGTATCGTCATACAGATGGCCTTTAAAATCGCCCTGCCGGTAACCGGCTTCCCAGATCATGCCTTGCAAGGACTTTAAAGGCGTGACTTTTTTATCTTCGTCTATCCACTCGATCAGCTGGGCAATGATTTGCTCGGTAGACAGTTCCGAGCCGACTTCTTTGCAGACATCTTCCAGCAGCGGCTTAACTTGCGGGTCGTCTGCATGGCTCCGGACATAATCAGCCAAATTTACCCGTGCATAGGGAAACAGCACATCCTTAACAAACAAAATCGACGAGGTCGTGCCTTCGATATCGGTGACGATGGCTTTAATCATGACAACCCTGCAACATATTGATCGAGGGTTGGGAAGGATTTGGCGATGTCGCTGCCGGTAAAGTCGGCCACCCAGCCGTCCGGCGTGGTGAACAGGCGTATGCATTTAAATTGGGGATTCTCGCCCATATCGAACCAGTGCGTGGTATTGGCCGGTACACTGATCAAATCGCCTTTCTCGCACAGCACGGCATGCACTTTACCTTCGACATGCAGGAAAAACAGGCCGCGGCCCTCGATAAAAAAGCGCACTTCAAAATCGGCATGGGTGTGTTCAGCCAAAAATTTCTGCCGGAACGCAGCTTTGTCGGGATGATCGGGATTCAAGCTGATCACATCAACGGATTGGAAACTGTATTGCTGTTTCAGGCGGTCGATGGAGTCGCTGTAGGCGGCCAGCACGGTGTCCTGGTCGGCATCGGCGGCGAGTTCGCAGTTAGCCGTCCAGCGTTCAAACTGTACGCCTATCGCATTCAGCCGGTTCTGGATGGCAGAAAAATCGGTAGATGTTTCGCCCAAATCAGGTTGGTTATCGGGGTAAACGGTTAATGCGCTCATAGTCTTTGACTCCTTACAGTCGTCGGCAATTGCTCCTGCATTGCTCTACCTCCTGCATCCATGCAGTCGTATTTCACAATCAAATAAAAATTCCAGCGCCTCAAGATGGCGTAGCGTCTCCTGTACTGAACCGCCCCAGGTATATAGCCCGTGCCCGGCAATGATGTAGGCATAAATGGCGCCGTGTTTGTCCATGTATTGTTCTACTTGTTCAGCCAGGCGAGGGATATTCTGGTCATTGGCAAAAATCGGTATTACGACCCGGCTTTCGTGGGTGTCGATACCGGCCAAGGCTTTTAACAGCTCATAATCTTCCAAGGCGATTTCGGATTTAAACAGCCGTGAACACAGCGTAGCGTTAATCGAATGCGGGTGCAGTACAGACTGAACGGCCGGAAAACGTTTGTACAGCGAGGTATGCAGCAGCGTTTCCGCCGACGGTTTTTTACCGTCCAGCGAGTTGGCGTCGCTATCGATCAGCATTATATCGTCGATTTGCAATTGGCCTTTGTGTTTCCCGGAAACGGTGATGGCGATGTTGCCGTCCGGCAGCCGTGCGGAAAAATTGCCGCTGGTTGCCGGCACCCAGCCTTTGCTGTCGATGAAGCGACCGGCATCAATCAGCTGGTTGGCCAGCCTGTAAAAGTCTTCGTTGTAGGTCATGTAGTAAATAATTGTGGTAGCCAAACGTTATGGAAAAGATTATCACCACGAAGGCACGAAGAACACGAAGTTTTTCCTTCGTGTTCTTCGTGCCTTCGTGGTGAATAAAAAATTTTTAATTACGCGATATTTTCAGCGCTTAATAGACAGCCGGCGCGGACGGATGAGGTATTTTCCAGGCCTCAGGCGCTTGCCATGCTTGCACCCAAGCCGCAAGATCAGAGGCCGGCATCGGTTTGGCAATGCCGTATCCTTGGGCATGGTAGCAGCCCATATGCAAAAGAGCGATTCCGTGTTCGATCGATTCCACGCCTTCGGCGATGACTTGCCGCCTGAACGATTCGGCCAAACCGATAACGCCTTGCACGATAGCCAAATCATCCTCGTCTTCCAGCATATCGCGCACGAAAGTCTGGTCGATTTTTAGTGTTTCCGCCGATAGATGTCTGAGGTAACTGAGCGAGGAATAGCCCGTACCAAAATCGTCCAGCGCAAATTGTACGCCCAGCGCCTGACACTCTTTAATAACCTGGGAGGTTCGCGATAAATCGGATAATGCTTGGGTTTCCAGTATCTCCAGTTCAAAATGCGCCGGTTTGGTAGCGGGATAGCGCTCGAATGCGTAATAGAGTTGCAGGACAAAATCATCCGTTTGCAGCGATCTGGCGGTGATATTGACGCTGATTTGCAGCTGCAAGCCCTGGCTTTGCCAGCTATCCATATGTTGCAGCGCCTTGTCGATAACCCAGGCATCAAGCCGGGTTGCAACCTCATGATTTTCAAGCAACGGAAGAAAATCGGCCGGCATGACCAAGCCGCGTTCAGGGTGTCGCCAGCGTATCAATGCTTCTGCGCCGAACACAATGCCTTGCTGCATATCGACTTTGGGCTGGAAAAAAAGTTCGAACTCCTCGTTCTCAAGCGCCTGTTCAATACGGTTTGTGGCCTCACGGTGCGCATGGAGTTGACGATCCAGTTCCATGTTATAGATATGAAAGCAATTCTTGCCTTCCTGTTTGGCTTGGTACATGGCTTGGTCGGCGTGTCGTAACAGGGTATCCGGGTCGGTGTTGTCTTCAGGATAAATGCTGATGCCAACGCTGGCGGATACAGAGACGGCCTGATCCTTCAAGGCAACAGGCTCGCTGATGACGTCCAGCAGCCGATGCAAAGTGATTTCACAGTCTTCAACCTTTTCCAGTCCCAGCAACAAAAACACAAACTCATCGCCGCCTAAACGGGCGATGGTATCGCCTTCGCGCAGGGTATTTTTAATGCGCAGGGCGATTTCGATCAGCAGCTGGTCTCCTGCCTCATGCCCCAGTCTGTCGTTAACCGGTTTAAAACCGTCCAGATCAAGGTAACCGACCGCCATTAAACAGTGATCACGCTTGGTTTGGGCAAGTGCCAAATGCATGCGGTCGGCCAATAGTATCCGGTTTGGCACGCCGGTGAGAGGGTCGTAGTGGGCAATAAGTTGCAGCTTCCGTTCTTGCTCCTTAAGCTGGGTAATGTCCGAGGAAGTGCCGATGTAATGGGTTATTTTATTTTGCTTATCAGCAACTGCGGAAATGGTGAGCCATTCGGCAAATATCTCGCCTCCTTTTTTGCGGTTCCAGACTTCGCCGCGCCAGTAACCCTGCTGGTTGATGGCTTGCCACATGGCCTCGTAGAAGCGGGCGTCGTGCAGTCCTGATTTGAGCATACTTGGGTTTTTGCCGAGTACCTCGTCTCGTGAATATCCCGTTATGCTGGTGAATGCCGGGTTTAAATCGATAATATTGCGTTGTGCATCGGTAATCAGGATGCCTTCCTGGGTGCTGGCAAAAACGCTGGCAGCCATGCGTTGCGCTTCTTCAACCTGTTTACGTTTATCGATTTCGCGTCGTAAACGCATATTCCAACTGACAATAATAACAAGCAGCAAAAGCGCCGCCGCGGCATAGAGCAGAACAGTTTCACTTTTTACACCGGCGTCATATTTCAAACTCATCCAACGATTCTGGATGGCTTCCTTTTCAGTCTCGGGGATATCGGCCAGTGCCTTGGTAAGTAAAGTTGCCAATTCAGGGTTTGCCTTGGTGACGGCCATTCGGTGGTGGCTTTTGTAATTGGTGTCTCCAGAAAAACCGAGATTAAGCATACCTTCTCTTTTAATGGCGTAGTTTGCCGAAGCGGCATCGCCTATATAGGCATCTGCTTTGCCGCTGCTGACCATATTTAATGCATCTTGTACATTTTTGGCCGGAACCTGTTTTATTTCAGGATGATCATGCCTTAACAGTTCCTGCATGAAGTAGCCTTTTTCCAAGGTTACCGGTTTGCCGTTAAGGTGATCCAGCGTACCGATAAAACCGTTATTGTTATCGCTGATAATGATGGCTGGGGTATTGAGATAGGCTTCTGTGAAAATCAGATAGCGCTCACGCTCGGGCGTTTTATTGGCATTGGAAATCATATCCAAGTCACACCGTTGCGCCATTTCTAATATTTCAGCCCAGGACTTATCTTTTATAATTTCAAACTTCACACCCAGACGTTGCTCAACCAAAGCAATATAGTCCGCGCTCAGGCCCACATAATTGCCTTTGGCGTCGATCCATTCGTACGGTGCAAAATCTCGGTCTATGCCTACACGGATAACCGGATGTGCTAGTAGCCAGGCTTTTTCTGCTGAAGTGAAGATAAGTTTGGAAGGCTTTGTCTGCTCGTAAATAAAACCTTCCAGGTGATCTATTGAACTTATCAGGCCCAGTTGCCGATAAGTGTCGGCGATGCGTTGAAAGCGTTTGATGTCGGTATGACAGATGGGAACAGTCTCCGGTAAAATCATCTTTACCGTTTCCTTTGCCTCAAAATTCAGGTGATCGTCAAAAAGCCGGTTGTTTGGGTTATATTTATTGAGAATAATCTGGATCAGTTCATCCTGATGTTTGAGCGCATAATCCCAACCTTTGAGCGAGGCGCGAAGGAATCGCCGGACTCTTTCCGGATGCCTATTTATTTCCTGTTCCGTGGTAAACAGATTATCGCTCAAGAAATCCACGCCGTAGTTGCGAGGATTGATGATGTTGATATCGATGCCTTTCTTTTTGAAATAATCAATCTGATCGGTCAAATAACTAACCATGGCATCAGTTTTGCCGTTGATCAAGTCTTCGGGATTGAAGGTATTATCCAAATGGGTAAAATCATTAGTGGAAATACCCGCTTCGTACAGCATGGCCAGCAGCGGCGCGTTGTCATAACTGTCCTCCATGACTCGTTTACCCTTAAGATCGTAAGGGCTGACGATGCCGGAATTTTTTAAGGTCAGGTAAACCAGCGGGCTATGCTGAAAAATGGAAGCCAAAACCACCACCGGCTTGCCGCCCAGCCGTTGTTCCAGCAGGCCGGTATCGGCTACGCCGTATTGGGATTCATCGTTTAGAACTTGCTCAATGTTATTGATGCCGGGAATAC
>DATBQC010000924.1:0-2788 GCA_036561065.1 Methylobacter sp.
ATTATCAGTCTCCGGTAAAAACTGGATTGAATATTGCTTAAGTAAAAAGACACACATACTTATACTTATGGAGTTTGCAATGTCTTCTACAGTTTTTTCTGAAATATTAAGCGGTTTGTACGAAAACAAAGTCGTACCTTATATTGGCCCTGGCGCGCTTTTCGATGCAACCAATAAGCTAACCGGAGCGCCCATGCCTGCCGACAGTAACAGCCTGATTTTGGCTATGAATAACGGTAACCCGATGGCTCCCAAGCTGATGTATGAGTTTCCCCGAGCGGCCATGAATCAGGAACTCAAAAGGGGCCGAAATTTTCTGGGACAGTTTCTCACCAAGTTATATGGTGACACAGAATGGACACGTGCGGCCGTACACGATTGGCTGGCGGAGTGGCGACCTTCCTATGTCATCGATATAAACCGGGATACGCAATTGCAAGACAGCTATTCCGATGAAGAACATACGCTGATTGTGGGGGTGGCAAGAATCACCGCCAGTCACTTCCGGTTTAAAATCTATCACTATGACGGCAGTGATTATTTTGAAATACCCCAAGAACAGATTGATCATAGATTCCCTATTCTATTTAAACCATTGGGTACGCCAAAACCGGAAGCCAACTACATCGCTTCTGACGCCGATTATGTCGATTACATCACCGAGTTGATGGGGGGCTTTGCGATCCCCGACTTCCTTAAAGAGTACCGCAAGGGCAAGCAATACCTGTTTATAGGCATGCCGCTAAACCGGGATTCAGAGCGCATGGTGATGAGCGACATCGTTTATGGCGCCGCAGAGAAAAAAGGTTGGGTTTTAAACAAGAACCCGACCGATAAGGAAAAACGCTATTGTAAAAAAATAGGCTTGGAAATCCTGGATGCGGATGTAGAAGACCTACTGGCTACTGTGCTTAACTGATGAGCCAGTCTGACGCATTCACCAATCACCGCCTGCTGCTTTATTACAAAGGCGATATCAGCGCCTTGACGCTGTTCGCCCAGCATAGCAACGGCAGCATCTGCTTTCCCGAGCCGCTGCCTGCCTTGTCCAGCGCACTGGAGCCTGAAGAGTTCATAACTGGTAAAGTCAGCACTCATCCGGCCATGCTGGTCAACAATATCAATTGGCTTTTGCAATTGGACAATGATCTGCTGCGCGTTGAGCCGGAATTTAGCGAACAAATCGACACGCCAGGCGGCATTATCACCGTCCACATGGCGCGTTTCATGTTGCTCGACCCGCCGCACAAACTGATGCAAAGCCGGGATTGCCGGATGAGAACCCTGCCGGAGCTGCGCGGCAGGCCGCCTGCGGAAATGGAGTTGTTGCGCCGCGCCTATACCAAGGTGATGTAGGACTAAGATGATTGATTTCATGGACATGGGCTTCGACGAACCTGGCGAGCCGATTGGGTCGGGGCCGTATATCCCGGATGCCGGGGAATGCATGCGTTGCGGCATCTGCGTCAGCAGCTGCCCAACCTTTCGCCTGTTCCAGATCGACGAAGAAACTCCGCGTCGGCGCATCCGCACCATCAGCAAAATTCTGGTTGAAAACCTGCCGATCAGCGCCGATGAACGACGACATCTGGATAATTGCGTACAATGCCGTGCCTGCGAAACCGTGTGTCCAAGCAGGATGGCTTACGGGCAGTTGTTCGATCAGGCTCAGAACCGGTTAAAGGTTAATACGAATTGGTTGGCAAAACAGACGTTTAAGCTGATTGAAAACAAGCGCTGGCGGACGCGGTTAATGCCTTTGCTGGCCATGTATCTGAAATCGGGCTTGCAAAAACCGTTACGGCGCAGCGGATTGCTGAAAAAACTGCATTTGGCGGAGGTCGAAGCCTTACTGGCTAAACCGTCATTGCAGGCATTGGCTATTTCTTATCCTGCCGACGGCATGAAACGCGGGCGGGTCGCACTGTTCACCGGCTGTATCGCCGAACATTTCGACCGCCAGACCTTGCTGGCAGGAATCAAGCTGCTCAACGCAACAGGTTACGAGGTGCTGGTGCCGCCGCAACAAGGCTGCTGCGGGGCGATACACCAGCACAATGGCCAGCCAGCCGCCGGTTTGATCGACAACAACATAGCGGTGTTCAATGCGCTGGATGTCGATGCCGTGGTGCACACCGCCACCGGCTGCGGGGCGATGTTGAGCGAATATCAACGTGATGACGAAGCCGGACAACTATTCCGGCAACGCTTGTGCGACATTAGCGATTTTTTGCTGAAAAACTGGCCGGACGATCTGCAACTGACGGCATCCAAGCTGAAAGTCGCAGTCCACGAGCCATGCAGCCAGCGTAACGTGCTCAAAAACCAGCAAGCCGTTTATGCGCTGCTGCAAAAAATCCCCGACCTAAGTATTGCTGCGTTGGCCGATAACCTTATTTGTTGCGGCGCAGGCGGCAGCTATATGTTGACTCATCCTGACAATGCCGGGCAGTTACGGGCTTCAAAACAACAAATCATCTCAGCTGACTCAGCGGAGATCGTGGTTAGCTGCAATTTTGGTTGCGGTTTCTTTCTCAATTCCAATGAAAGAAAGGTAGAACACCCTTTATTGTTGCTTGCACAACATTTAGGGAAGCATTGAACAAACCGCATTTCAGCCACAATTGCCAGACAAATTGATTTTTTCAAAAATCGCCGCTTAGCAACGCCCAATAAATGGCACTTTTAACCGTTTTTCCAGATTTTTCTTCTTCATCTATGGCATAAAGCGTGGGAAATTTGCCAGAAAAGAGCGTCAAACCCCACAACTAGTCTTCGTTATCTTATT
>DATBQC010000925.1:0-13619 GCA_036561065.1 Methylobacter sp.
TATGGTTTCTATTTTAGACCAACGCACTGAAATTGGAACGCTGTGCAATATCATTTTTTGATCAACGCGGCAGCTGCCTGTTTAAGCGCCGTTCAGTTTCCAGCACCAGTTGCGTCGTCTGCAACACGGTATCGGGATTCAAGCTCATCGAATCGATGCCGATTTCCACCAGGAATTCCGCCATCTCGGGATAATCCGACGGCGCCTGGCCGCAAAGACCGCAATGTTTGCCGTTGCGCCGTGCACCGTCAACGGCAAGGCGTATCATTTCCTTGACGCCGGGGTCACGCTCGTCAAAATCTTCGGCAATGATTGCCGAGTCTCGATCCACGCCCAAGGTCAGCTGGGTCAAATCGTTGGAGCCGATAGAAAAGCCGTCGAAATATTCGGAAAAGGCATCGATTTGGATGACGTTGTTGGGAATCTCGCACATCACGTAAATTTCCAGTCCCTGCTCGCCGCGCTTTAGACCCAGTTGTGCCATATAGTCGAGTACACGCTTGGCTTCTTCCACCCGGCGGCAAAACGGGATCATCAAAATGACATTGGACAAACCCATCTCGTCGCGCACCCGTTTCATCGCCTTGCATTCCAGCGCAAAACCTTCTGCGTAAGCGGGGTGGATGTACCGCGATGCGCCGCGAAAACCAATCATCGGGTTGGCTTCGTCGAATTCAAACCAGCGCCCGCCCAGCAAAGTGGCGTATTCGTTGGTTTTAAAATCCGACATGCGCACGACCACGGGCTTGGGATAAAACGCGGCGGCAATAGTGCCCACGCCTTCCGACAGCTTTTGGACAAAGAAATCCTCGGCGCTGGCGTAATTGCGGGTCAATTGGCTTAGCTGTTCCAGCTCGCCGGCATCCTGTACTCGCTCCGGGTGTATCAGCGCCATGGGATGCGCCTTGATGTATTCGGTGATGATAAATTCCATCCTGGCCAGCCCCACGCCGTCATTGGGCAGGAAGCTGGTTTTAAACGCCAGTTCCGGGTTGCCGATATTGAGCATTATTTTGGTTTTTGGCCGTTGCAGGCCAGACAAATCGGTGCTTTTAATGTCGAAGTCGAGCAGGCCGGAATAGACTTTGCCGACATCGCCCTCGGCGCAGGATACGGTGACCGGGCTGTCGTGCTTGATCATGGCCGTGGCATTATCGCAGCCGACCACGGCCGGAACGCCCAGTTCGCGAGAGACTATCGCCGCGTGGCAGGTGCGCCCGCCGCGGTTGGTGATGATCGCCGATGCGATTTTCATCACCGGTTCCCAATCCGGCGTCGTCATATCGGCGACTAGCACATCGCCCGCTTTAAACGTGTTCAGCTGTTCGAGCTTATCGATAATACGCGCATTGCCGCTGGCAATTTTGCTGCCCACCGCATGCCCGGTGACAATCGGCTCGGCCTGTTGTTTAAGATGATATTGCTCCAGAACCATGCCGCGCAATTGGGAAACCACGGTTTCCGGCCGCGCCTGAACGATATACAGCGTGCCGTCCAGGCCGTCTTTTGCCCATTCGATGTCCATCGGTTTGGACTGGTAATGCTTTTCTATCTTAATCGCGTAGTCGGCAAGGGTCAGGACATCCGCATCGTTAAGGCAAAAGCGGTTGCGTTCATCGGCCGAGGTCGCAATATTGCGGGTCGGCTCGCGGGTGCGGCCGTCGCTGTAAACCATTTTGATTTTCTTTGCGCCCAAGGTGCGCCTTAGTACCGCCCGGTGGCCTTGCTCAAAAGTGGGTTTGTGCACATAAAACTCGTCGGGGTCTACCGCGCCTTGTACGACATTTTCGCCCAGCCCGTACGCGCCGGTAATAAACACCACGTCCCTGAATCCCGATTCGGTATCCAGCGAAAACATCACTCCGCTGGCGTCGAGATCCGAGCGTACCATTTTCATAATGCCTATCGACAAGGCCAGCTTGAAATGGTCGAAGCCCTGGTCGATGCGATAATGTATCGCGCGGTCGGTGAACAGGCTGGCAAAACAGCGCTTGCAGGCGTCCAGCAGCTCTTGTTCGCCGCGTATATTAAGGTAGGTATCCTGTTGCCCGGCAAAACTGGCGGTCGGCAAATCCTCGGCGGTGGCGGAACTGCGCACCGCAACGCTTAGTTCATCGCCATACTGCTTTTTCAATTGATTGAACGCCTCGATAATTTGCCGCTCAAGGTCAGCAGGGAAGGGCGCGGCGTAGATTATTTCTCTGGCTCGACGGGCACGGCTGGCAAGGTCGGCGACATCGTCGTGCTGCAAATCATCCAAGGCCTGATGCAATGCTTCCCAACCCTGTGCTTGATCCAACACGTAGCGGTAAGCTTCGGCAGTCACCGCAAAACCGTTGGGTATCTGGATGCCCTGGGGCGACAACTCCCGGTACATTTCGCCTAACGAGGCATTCTTGCCGCCTACCAGAGGCACATCGTCTATCGTTAACTCATTAAACCAACGGATATAGTTTGCTTGCATGGTCATCATAGCTCCTTAATTATTCGGAATATGGGGTGTTGGAAAATCACCAGTATTTATCGCATAAATTCAATCGCTTGTAGAAATAACCCCAGTCATTATCTGTGACAAAATGCCGCATTATCATTTTGTCTTTACGTTGATAGCATATCAACATGCGCTCTTACTTACCTGCCCTTGGTGAGGGGGAGCTTAAAATCAATTTAGGCTCCCTTTTTTTTGAGTTTTTTGTTGACTTCCGCATTCAAATTTAACAATCAAGCACCTGCAATCTTTTCCACAGTTCCTGTGGATAACTCTGTGCACAAGATCTAAATAACTCGATTCAGGCACGATAGAGCCTGCGTCTTTGTTAGATTGTAGTGTTTTTATACATAAACATTTTAGTATGTTAATCAATGGCTTGTATTTGCAATGTAGTGATGGCAAGGTTTGATTTAGGGCCAGTATCATCAGTTATTGTTACAAAATCAATCTGTGCATAAACAATGTCTGATAAGCTTATGAACTGGCTAAACTTTAATCGATTGCAAGTCTTTTTTCATCGATTTTGTCGCTTCTTTAATGACTATCTGTCAAGACAAAAGAATCTTTAGAAATAAGCCGGACAATCGTTTTATTGCCATAAGCGTTTTTGTTTCGGCAATACGCCAAAATAGTACACCGCAAGAAATACAAAACCGATGCTGAAAAATACCTTGGAAAAAGGCCTAAAGCCGTCATTAAAAAAGAACTCCCCGATCATCCAAACCGCATTGCCGCATATCCAGCTGCTCACTGTTAAATTGTGAAATAGATTGGCGGTGTTTTTCCGTCCCAGCCAAGTGATATGAAAAGCGGCCAAAATCGTCGGTACGATCATGATCATCCCGCCAAGCTTCCATTCCATCATCCAACACGTATCTTTCAATAGCCATAACACGATGTGGAAATTCTCATATTCGCGAAGTTTTGTCTCTATCATCCGGCAAACCTTATTCAGCCCAATTTTTTGCTCTTTCCACGGCCTTAAGCCAATATCGTTTTAACGATTCGACTTCCAACTGTGGCATTGTTTCATGGAATGACCGGTCTATCCGCCATTTATGATTAAGCTCGTCGATCGACCATAAGCCAATGGCAATTCCGGCAAGGTAAGCCGCGCCCAAAGCCGTGGTTTCAAGGTTGGTAGGCCGGACAACTTCAACAGCCGATATATCGGCCTGAAATTGCGCCAGCATATTATTAACTGCCGCACCGCCATCGATTCTTAGCTGGGCAATCGGTGTACCGCTTTCGGAAGAAAACATCTGCAATACATCATCGACCTGAAAACAAATACTCTCCAGTGCTGCCCGTGTTAAGTGCGCCGAGGTTGTGCCTCGGGTGATGCCAAAAATCGCGCCACGCGCATGCGGATCCCAGTGCGGCGCGCCAAGGCCGGTCAGTGCAGGCACGAAGTACACTCCGCCATTGTCGGCGACGCTCCGGGCAAGTTGTTCGCTATCCGATGTCTGTTCGAATAACCCTAAACCGTCGCGCAGCCATTGGATGGCCGCGCCGCCGACAAACACGCCGCCTTCAAGCGCATAATGGATTTGATCGCCGATTTGCCAGGCAATCGTGGTTAGCAAGCCGTGATTGGAAACGATCCGTTGCGAGCCGGTATTCATCATTAAAAACGACCCTGTGCCATAAGTGCATTTAGCCATTCCTGCATTGATGCACAGCTGGCCGAACAGTCCCGCCTGCTGGTCGCCCGCAATGGCGGCAATAGGCATTCCCGCTCCTATTTCCTGGTTGCGCGTTTGCCCATAAATCTCGCTGGAGGATTTAACGACAGGCAGCAAGGAAGCGGGTATGTCGAACAACGCCAGCAATTCATTATCCCACTGCATCGTATCGATGTTGAATAACAAGGTCCGGGCGGCATTGGACACATCGGTGATATGCAGCTCGCCGTCGGTCAATTTCCAGGCCAGCCATGAATCGATCGTCCCGAACGCCAGCTCCCCGCGTTTGGCTTTTTCCCTTGCGCCCTCGACATGGTTCAGCAGCCAGCTGATCTTTGTCGCCGAAAAATAGGCATCCAGCAGCAGGCCGGTCTTAGCCTTAACCATTGCTTCGTATCCTGCCTGTTTTAGCCGGATACAGTCATCAGCCGTGCGTCTGTCCTGACAGACAATGGCGTTATAAATCGGCTTGCCGGTGCTGCGCTCCCAGATTACCGTGGTCTCGCGCTGGTTAGTGATGCCGATTCCGGCAATATCCGCCGGTTGCAGCTGCGCTTGCCGCATGGCTTGCCGGACAACTGCGGATTGTGAATCCCATATTTCCTCAGCATCGTGCTCCACCCAGCCTGGATACGGAAAGTATTGGGTAAACGCCTGCTGAGCCATCGCAACCGGCGTAGCTGTCTGGTCATAAACAATGCAACGCGAACTGCTGGTGCCTTGATCTATCGCTAAAATATAACGCATTGTTTTCACCTTGATGGACATGTTGCCCCGTTCGAAATGTTAAGTGTAGCCACTTAACCCAAACATCGCAAAAACCTGAGAAAGCCGAATACCTTAACCGGCAGCATTATGGCAACAACGTAGATCGTGTTTCAATTTCCGTTTTCATCGATGAATCCGCGTATGCAAAAAACCTCGATCAGGTAGATAATAAAGCCAGTATAACTCCTTAACTTTGTGGATAGACTTATGAAAAAACAAATCTTGCTTACTATAACAATGGTTCTCAGCGCATTAGCCTTTACCGTGTCAGCCGAAGAAATCGGTGATGTAACCACGACATTTAAGCTGCTGGGCGCCAATCATAAAATTGTGGTTGAAGCTTTCGACGATCCTGATGTTCCCGGTGTTGCTTGCCATATATCGCGCGCTAAAACAGGCGGGATGAAAGGAGCAGTAGGTTTGGCTGAAGATCCGACAGAAGCATCAATTGCCTGTCGGCAGATAGGGGCAATTGACGCGAGTAAACTGGATAAATTGAAAAATGGCGATGTGGTGTTTAAAGAAAACCTATCGCTGGTTTTTAAGACGCTGCAAGTGGTGCGTTTCTATGATAAAAAACGAAATGTTCTGGTCTATCTGGCTTACAGCGACAAGGTGATTGAAGGCTCTCCAAAGAACTCTATTTCATCCGTGCCAGTTATGAAGTGGGATTAGTAAAGCGGTTGTATGGCGTAATGTGCTGAAGTTATTACGCCATACGGATTTCTCGATCTGAATCAGCATTTTTCTTCGCTTCTCGATAACCGCTCCTGCCATTCGGCGATTTTGATCCTTAACTCATCAATATTAACCGTAGTCAGATGGCGCTGCTTTAACAGGCGTTTGCCCGCCACCCAGACATCGGTGACTTGCTGGCGGCTAGCGGCATAGACGATTTGCGAGATCGGGCAATATAACGGCTGGGTTTCCAAGTGCGATAAATCAATGGCAATCACGTCGGCGGCTTTGCCGATGCTTAACGAGCCGATTTCATTATCCAAGCCTAAGGCCTTCGCACCGTTGATGGTCGCCATGCGCAGGGCAGTCATCGCCGGAATGGCGCTGGCGTCGCCGGCAACGGCTTTGCCGAGCAATGCTGCGGTGCGCATTTCGCCGAACATATCCAGGTCATTGTTGCTGGCCGCGCCGTCGGTGCCCAATGCGACATTGATGCCTGCCGCAATACACTTGGCAACCGGGCAAAAGCCGCTGGCCAGTTTTAGATTGGACTCGGGGCAATGCACGATATGAGCGCCAGATTCCGCAAAACGGGCGATTTCGTCATCTGTTAATTGGGTCATGTGTACCGCGATGAACGACGGATCGATCAGGCCTAGCTCATGCAATCTTTGCAAAGGCCGCTGCCCGGTTTTTTCCAGTTCCTGCTCGATTTCGTGCAACGTTTCGTGGACATGAATATGGATCGGCAGTTCCAGTTCATCGACCAGGGTTTTGATTTTTTGCAACGGTTCGTCCGACACTGTGTACGGTGCATGCGGCGCAAACGGCGTGGTAATCAGCGAGTGATGGCGCAGTTGCTCATGCAGGGCCAGACCTTTTTCAATATAGGCTTCACTGTTTTCGGCCCAGACCGTCGGAAAATCGATGACGATCAGGCCGACACTGGCGCGGATGCCGTGATGTATCGCCTGCGCTGCGGTGATTTCCGGGAAGAAATACATGTCGTTGAAACAAGTCGTGCCGCCCAGTATCATTTCGGCTATCGCCAGATCGGTGCCGTCTTTGACAAACGCCTCGCTCATCCATTTTTGTTCCAGCGGCCAGATATGGTTTTGCAGCCAGTCCATCAGCTGCAAATCGTCGGCAATACCGCGCATTAAGGTCATCGCGGCATGGGTGTGGCTGTTGATTAGGCCGGGCAGCAGCGCGTGGTTTTCAAGGTTTTCGGTAGTCGTGCCCTGATATTTTTGCTTGGCTAATTCGGTCGGCAGCAGGTCGATAATCTGGCCGCCATCGATTACCAGCGTATGGTGTTCATAGGTTACGGATTCCGGTTCAACGGGTATAATCCACCGAGCGTGGATGAGGGTATCGACAACTGTCATAAGATATTCCTAGGTTGGGGTTGCCAAATTATAACTTTTTAGTAACTATTCGGCACGAGGGAAAGATTTAGGCGAAGGGCGAAAGGCAAAAGGCAAAAAACCTTGCGCCTTTCGCCCTTCGTCTTTCGCCTCTTAAAGACATTAAACAATCAGACTTTAATTTATATATTAACGACTATGCAAAACAAATTGACCGTACAAGCCTTGCAATGGACAGGCACAGCTTTGAAAGTGCTGGATCAGCGAAAATTGCCGGATAAAATTGTTTACGATGAATACACCGATGCGGCAGGCGTAACCGAAGCCATTGCCAGCATGCGCGTTCGCGGCGCACCGGCTATCGGCATAGCCGCCGCATACGGCGTGGCACTGTCGGTTCGTAAGCATTACGCCCAGTCCAACCATTGGCGGCAAAAAGTGGAGGCGGACATAGCCATGTTGGCGAAGTCCAGACCCACGGCGGTCAATTTGTTTTGGGCGTTGGATCAGATGAAGGCCAAACTGGCCAAGCAGCAGGATAATCCTCCTGCCGCTATTTTGGCTTGTGCTGAAAAAATCCATAACGAGGATATTGCCGCCAACCACAAAATGGGCGAGCTGGGCGCGGATATTCTGGCCGGCGCCAAAGGCGTGATGACGCATTGCAACGCCGGCGCCTTGGCAACCGGCGGTTACGGTACGGCGCTGGGCGTTATCCGTAGCATTTATCAAAGAGAGCCTTTAAAAGTGTATGCAGGCGAAACCCGCCCCTGGCTGCAAGGCGCAAGGCTGACCGTTTGGGAGTTGGCGCAAGACGGCATCCCGGCGACACTAATTGCCGATTCGGCGGCGGCATGGCTGATGAAATCCGGCGCTATCGATTGGATCGTCGTCGGCGCAGACCGCATCGCCGCCAATGGCGACGCCGCAAACAAAATCGGCACTTATTCGTTGGCCGTGCTGGCCAAACAGCATGGCGTAAAACTAATGGTGGTAGCACCCACCACGACCATAGACTGGGGCATGCCTAGCGGCGACCTGATAGAAATCGAACAGCGTAACCAAAACGAATTATTGCCCGACTGTTATAACCACGAGGGTTCCCTGGTCAGCGCCTGGAACCCGGTCTTCGACGTGACCCCGGCGGAACTGATTGCCGCGATTGTGACCGAGCGCGGCGTGGTATTGAATCCTGCCGGGCAAGGCGTAGGAGGATTAAGACATGCAATTTGATAAAAAAGGCAACAATCCGGTATTGGCCATCGGCTTTTTGTTTAAGGGATTGAACTTATTGACCAGCCCGGAATTGCGCAAATTCATCATCATCCCCATATTGATTAACGTGGTGCTATACAGCGCCGCGTTAACTT
This sequence comes from Methylobacter sp., assembly GCA_036561065.1. Lineage (GTDB taxonomy): Bacteria > Pseudomonadota > Gammaproteobacteria > Methylococcales > Methylomonadaceae > Methylobacter_A. The sequence goes on from DATBQC010000925.1 coordinate 8,360, forward strand.
TGGGTTATTTTTATATCTCGGATTTGATCGATCAATTCATCCCCGGCTGGCTGCATTGGCTGAGCTGGGTATTATGGCCGCTGTTTTTCATCAGTTTTTTTATCGCCGGGTTTTTCACCTTCACGGTATTGGCGAATCTGCTGGCCGCGCCTTTTTACGGCAAGTTATCGGCAAAAACGCTGGCGATGGTCAGCGGACAGGCTCTTGCAACTGCCGAACAGCCGTTGCCTAAAGTGCTTGTTGCGGAAGCCAAGCGTATCGGCTATCTGGGGACTCGAGCTTTGCCATTGCTGATATTGTCGATTATTCCCGGCATTAATGTGCTTGCGCCTTTTTTATGGGCGCTGTTCGGGGCCTGGGGCATGGCGTTGGAATACCTGGCTTATCCGTTGGAAAACCAGGGCGTGTTGTTTTCCGAGCAAAAAGAGCTGGTCAAAAGCGTAAGATTGGGCGCGTTAAGTTTTGGCGGGCTGGCGGTGTTGGGTCTTACCATTCCGGTGCTGAATATCATCATTGCCCCGGCTGCGGTGATTGGCGCTACGCTTTATTTTAATGAGATTAGGCGGGATTGAGCCGCAAATGGTAAAGTGAATTTAGATATTAATGCGCCTAAAAAGGTGTTTATTTGTAGTTATACCTAATTAGGGAGTGGTAATGTCAAAAATAAAAATAACTGTGGCAACCGTTGGGCATATGCCTGCTGACTTCAATAGACAGAAGATAAAAGAGTGGAATTCATCTGTATTTGAAATATTAGATGGAATAGATAGCTATTCACTTAACTGCGATTCTGACGGTCATGGGTGGGAATATACCGACGATGCACTGGAAAATGTTTTGCCAAAAAACTTTAATGGTGAATTCTTAATTGCCATAGTGAATGTACCATTAGAGCTTAATTGGTATTCACGCCGCCTCTCTGCAAATAGGATTGTTTTTTCCTTCCACGAAATCAAAGAAATTCTTAGGTTTTCGAATATACCACTTGAGAATGTTATTTGTCGGCTTTTATACTCGTATACGCTACTGTATAAACGCTGCGGCAACTGCATACCAAAAAATACAGCACACACCAATTTTACTCATGACGAGACACGTGGCTGTCTATTCGATATGAACGGAATCAAAACAGATGTTGTTTACTCGTGCCACAATCCAGTTATTTGCCCAGATTGTATAGCGCGGCTTAGGCGAGAAAATGTCTCTGACGATACAATTAATCAATGTCAGACTGAGATTCGGCGAATACGAAAGGCACTTTTTTACAGGATTACAGACTTTATTAAACAACATCCTCTGTGGTCATTGGCTATATCTGCTGCTACAGCGATCATTTTAGGTGCGTTAGGGTCTGTGCTTGGCTCCTATACGTACGAAGCGATCAAGTGAAGGCATAACTCTTAACGTTTTTAAAGTGGTCATATTCATAATCAACGCAACACGTTTCGGACGGGTCAACATACCCCGCCCGGCTTGGTGAAGTTGAAATTTTATAATGGAGTACAAGGCTTGCCTTGTACATATAAGTCGGTCAAAGCCAGCTTTGAACTCCAAAACAATATATTGGCTAATCAAGATTGAGTTTGCCTATGAGTCATAAAACCAAATGAAATTCGCCATTCAAGTCAACGCCAGCCCTTACCAGTCAAATGCTGGCTATACCGCCTATCAATTTATAAATGCCGCCTTGGCAGCGGGGCATGAAGTGTTCCGGGTGTTTTTTTACCACGACGGCATTTACCATGCGTTCAAATACGCCACGCCGCCGGATGACGAGCTCCAATTCACCGCGCAATGGAGCGAGCTGGCAAGATTGCATCAGATTGACTTGGTAGTGTGCATTTCCGCCGCGCAACGGCGCGGCTTATTATGCAGCGATGAGGCCAAGCTGCAGGGCAAGCAGGATAATGACCTGGCTGAGGGTTTTCGCATTTCCGGTTTGGGGCAGTTGGTCGAGGCCACGCTGGAAGCCGACCGCTTTATCGTATTCGGGTGAGAGCATGAAGCGTTATTTATTCGTATTGCGCAAGCCGCCGCACAGCGGCGCCCAGGTCCAGGAAATGCTGGATATTATTCTGACTACCGCTGCATTCGACCAGCACGTCAGCATCTTGTTGCTGGACGATGGCGTGTTTCAGCTGAAAAACGGGCAGAATCCTGAAATCGCGGGCATGAAAGATACTGCCGCTATTTTTAAAGCGCTGGAAATCTACGATGTTAACGACATCTACACCGAAGTGGAGTCGTTACAGGAACGCGGCTTAAAGCCGGGCGATTTGTGTTTGCCGGTAGAGGAGTTTTACCGGAAGGACATAGCCGGATTGATGAAGCGGTTTGATGTGGTGTTTGCAGGGTAGATTGTAGGGGCGCCCCTTGTGGGTGCCCAAGACATGACACAAAACAGGGCACCCACAAGGGGTGCCCCTACACACCAATTAGCCAGTCAACTTCTTATACTTCAACCGATGCGGATTATCCGCATCACTGCCTAAGCGGCGATGACGGTCGGCTTCGTAATCTTCATAGTTACCCTCAAACCAGACCACGTTACTGTCGCCTTCAAATGCCAGCATGTGCGTGGCGATTCTGTCCAGGAACCAGCGGTCATGCGAAATAACCACTGCGCAACCGGGGAAAGCCAGCAGCGCTTCTTCCAATGCGCGCAGGGTTTCAACGTCCAGATCGTTGGTCGGCTCATCGAGCAACAGCACGTTGCCGCCGGTTTTAAGCAGCTTGGCTAAATGCACACGGTTGCGCTCGCCGCCGGAAAGATCGCCGATACGTTTTCCCTGGTCTGCACCTTTAAAGTTAAAACGACCGACATAAGCCCGTGATGGCGTTTCATACTTGCCGACGGTAATCAAATCCAGCCCGTCGGAAATTTCATCGAACACGGTCTTTTTCGGATCCAGGTCATCACGCAACTGATCAACATAGGCGAGTTGAACGGTTTGCCCCAGCGTCAATGTGCCGGAATCCGGCTTGTCGACACCGGCCATCATGCGGAACAGCGTGGTTTTACCTGCGCCGTTCGGGCCGATAATCCCGACGATGCCGCCGGGCGGCAGTTTAAAACTCAAACCGTTGAATAACAGCTTGTCGCCGAAAGCCTTGCTGATGTTGTCGGCCTCAATCACCACGTCGCCCAGGCGAGGTCCGGGTGGAATATAAATTTCCTGGGTTTCGTTGCGTTTTTGTACGTCGACTGACGACAATTCGTCAAAACGGGCCAGACGAGCCTTGCTTTTGGCATGACGGCCTTTTTGATTGGAACGTACCCATTCCAGCTCTTCCTTCATGGCTTTTTGGCGGGAAGATTCCTGTTTTTCTTCCTGCAATAAGCGATTGCTCTTTTGCTCTAACCAACTGGAGTAATTGCCTTCCCAAGGTATGCCGGAACCTCTGTCCAATTCCAGAATCCAACCGGCCACATTGTCCAGGAAGTAGCGGTCATGGGTTACCGCAACCACGGTTCCAGGATAATCGTGCAGGAACCTTTCCAGCCAGGCGACCGATTCCGCATCCAAATGGTTGGTCGGTTCGTCCAATAACAGCATGTCGGGGTTGGACAGCAACAACCGGCACAGTGCCACGCGGCGTTTTTCACCGCCTGACAACTTGGTCACATCGGCATCCCAATCCGGCAGCCGCAGTGCATCGGCGGCGACTTCCAGCTTGCGTTCCAGGTTATGGCCGTCGCAAGCGTTGATGAAGTCTTCCAGGAACGCTTGTTCGGCGGCCAATTTGTCAAAGTCGGCATCGGGCAGCGCGTAAGCGGCATAGACGGCGTCGAGTTTTGCCAAGGTTTCCTTGATTTCCGCGACCGCTTCCTCGACGTTGCCGCGCACTGTTTTATTGGGATCGAGCTGCGGCTCTTGCGGCAGGTAGCCGATGTTAATGCCTTTGAGCGGGATAGCCTCGCCTTCGATCTCCTTGTCGATGCCCGCCATGATGCGCAGCAACGTCGATTTACCCGAGCCGTTTAAGCCCAAGACGCCGATTTTTGCGCCGGGAAAAAACGACAGCGAGATGTCCTTGAGGATATATTTTTTGGGCGGGACAATCTTGCCGACCCGGTTCATTGAGTAGATGTATTGCGCCATAGTGATTAGTTCAACAGTTTAAGGTGGGTAGAGGTTACCAGAAGTAGTCGTTTTAGGCGACTCGATCATGAGTTGGGCATATTTTGCATGTTGCTATAAATGGAAAGTCGTCTGCGTTAATCAATAAGCATTCGGGTCAAAGGGCTGTTGCTGTCCATTGATGACTGTCGGCCGGCATCGGCAACACCGCACTGCTCAATAATCCCGTCTAGCTGCTTGAGTTGCTCGGCATGCTGGTTGCGGATGTTTTCTATCACCAGCAACACTTCGCCATCGATCATATTAATAGCGTTGCTTAAGCCCTTGTTCAGTCCTCTTAAGGCACTTTTTTCCAACGACGGCTTTAGTTTTTTCAGGATGAAAAACGGCGTCAGCCAGGTGATGGCGATTAACAGGCTGCTATGTATCGCAAAATCCACGCCCAAATAAGCGACTTCGGTCATGTTGCTGTTGTAATAGCCGATAAAAACCTGATAGCCGACCCAGCAAATGGCGGCAAGCGGCAGGATGATTTCACATAGGCGCATGGCCTTTAAAAAGCCGCGATGCAAGGCATTGCCAGGGTTCGCCAATGCCTGTCTGGCGGCCAGTTCGCTTTGTGCCTGGATTATTTTGGGCGCTTTTTCGCGCACTGCGGACAGCTGTTTTTTAAGCGGGCTCGCCGGTAAGTCCATCTGGTCGACGTTGATCACAAACTCATCCAGGGCGTCGTCAAAGCGGGCTTCGGCCCAGTCATCCCACAAGTTGAATTTAGCACCTGTTGCCGCATATTTGGCAGTTGCCGGATTACTTAATAAATCGGCCGCATGGTCGGCGTACTGCTTTGCCAACTGCTGGATAGGCCATGCAAAGCCCTGTTGCAGTATGTCAGCAGTACGCTGCCATTGTTGTTGCCACAGCTCCGGCAGTTGCTGGAAAGCCGATCCGGAACCTAGTAAGCGTCCAGCGTTTTGGAGGTTTTGCTTCAACTCGTCTTTCTTAATCTGGGAGCTTCTTTGCTCCAGTTGTGCAACGATATGTTCTGTCGCCAACGAGCTAATGGTCGATTCCAATGCTGCAAACTCGTCGGCTTGCAGGCCTTCGGCGCAGGCTGTCTTGAAGATAATCGGTTCGGCAAAGCCCGCTTTGCGCAGTTGGTGCTTGAAGTCTTCATACTG
>DATBQC010000926.1:0-1842 GCA_036561065.1 Methylobacter sp.
ATGTTTGCGTTGTCGAAATCGGCTTTTGAAATAGCCTTGGGCCTGAGCGGTGTGCTGGCCTTATGGCTGGGCATCATGCGCATTGGCGAAAAGAGCGGTTTTATCCATTTACTGACCCAAGGCCTTACGCCGTTATTCAGCCGGTTAATGCCTGACGTCCCCAAAGGCCATCCGGCTTTGGGCGCTATCGTGATGAACATTTCCGCCAATGCGCTGGGCCTGGATAATGCCGCAACCCCGTTGGGCATCAAGGCGATGCAGGAGCTGCAAACGCTTAACCCCAATCCAGAAACAGCCAGCAACGCGCAAATCCTGTTCCTGGTCATCAATACCTCGGGCGTTACGCTGTTTCCGGTCACAATTTTCACTTACCGCGCCCAGCTGGGAGCCGCCAATCCGACCGACGTGTTCATCCCGATTTTGATAGCCACATACATGTCCACATTGGCAGGATTGCTTGCCGTGGCCTTCGTGCAAAAGATCAACCTGCTGGATAAGGTGATCGTGGCCTATCTGGGCGGATTTACACTGGTGGTCGGCGGCATACTGGCGTATTTTTCAAGCTTGCCGCAGCAGCAGATGCTTGAGCAATCCGCGATCATCAGCAACTTCATCCTGTTTTCCTTGGTTGTTACCTTTATTCTCGGTGCGATCAACAAAGAGATTAACGCCTACGAGGCCTTCATTGAAGGTGCCAAGGAAGGCTTTCATACCGCCACTACGATCATCCCATATCTGGTTGCGATGCTGGTTGCGATCGGCGTATTCAGGGCCAGTGGCGCGTTGGATTTACTGGCCGATCTGGCGCGAGTTGCCGTGCATTACTTCATGCTCGACGACCGTTTTGTCGATGCGCTGCCCACCGCATTGATGAAGCCGTTCAGCGGCAGCGGGGCCAGGGCGATGATGATTGATACCATGAAAACCATGGGTGCGGATTCGTTTGCAGGGCGGCTGTCGGCCATCGTGCAGGGCAGCACCGAAACCACCTTTTACGTGCTGGCGATATACTTCGGTTCGGTCGGCATCAAACATATTCGCCATGCCGCCGCCTGTGGGATAATAGCCGATTTGGCGGGCGCAGTTGCGTCCATTTTTGTCGCCTATTGGTTTTTTGGATGATTTTAGAGTAGAGACGCGATTTATCGCGTCTCAGTTTCAGTCTCAGAATCTTGGAATAACCATTTAGACGCGATAAATCGCGTCTCTACGGATAATTGATTTATTTATGGTTGATAGATATAAAGGCAAATATAGAATATCTTCCGCCCGATTAAAAAACTGGGATTATGGTTCGAATGCGCCTTATTTTGTCACTATTTGTACAGGGAATAAAATATCGTATTTCGGCAATATTCAAGAAGGGCAAATGCACTTGTCGGATTTAGGGCAGTTGGCGAATAAATATTGGCTGGAAATAGAAAATAAATTTCCATTTGTCGTTTTAGACCATTTTGTTGTTATGCCGAATCATATACATGGAATTATTAATATCAGTAGAGACGCAATTTATCGCGTCTCAAATAGCGCCGAAAATACAGATGCGATAAAAGACGCGATAAATCGCGTCTCTACAGATGGACGAATTGGCGGGATTACGGGGAACAATAATCCAATGTTGCATCAGAATTTGCCTCGTTTTATACACTGGTATAAGGGTAGATGCACTTTTGAAATGAGGGAGATTTATACTAATTTTTCCTGGCAGCCACGTTATCATGAACATGTTATTCGCAATGAAGAATCATATTTAAAAATCTCTGAATATATTCAGAATAACCCCTTACGATGGTTAGAAGATAAATACCATGTATAGGAGTTGATCCTTAATGCAGAAAGTAC
>DATBQC010000927.1:0-1918 GCA_036561065.1 Methylobacter sp.
TACGTCGGTAAACAATTTAGCCAGCTTTTCCAGGCCCTGCCCTTGAATGGGCGGCGCAGAGGTATCGGTAAACAGTTGGGCTTTATCCAAGGCCAGCTGAATCAGGTATTCGTTCAACTGGGCATCGTCTTTGACGTAATGTTCCTGTTTGCCTTTTTTAACCTTGTACAACGGCGGCTGGGCGATGTAGATATAACCTTTTTCGACGATCTCGGGCAACTGTCGATAAAAGAACGTCAGCAACAAGGTTCTGATATGCGAGCCGTCGACGTCCGCATCGGTCATGATGATAATGCGGTGGTAGCGCAGCTTAGCCAGGTTGTATTCGTCCTTGCCGATGCCGCAGCCTAACGCAGTAATCAAGGTTCCAACTTCTTCCGATGAAATCATTTTGTCGAAACGGGCTTTCTCTACGTTAAGGATTTTCCCCTTTAACGGCAAGATGGCTTGAGTGCGACGATCCCTGCCCTGCTTGGCTGATCCGCCCGCAGAGTCCCCTTCCACCAGGAACAGTTCGGACAACGCGGGATCTTTTTCCTGGCAATCCGCCAGTTTGCCCGGCAACCCGGCAATATCCAGCGTCGTTTTACGCCGCGTCATTTCACGCGCTTTACGGGCTGCTTCTCTGGCGCGGGCCGCATCGACAATCTTGCCGACGATAGCTTTGGCTATTTGCGGTTTTTCCAGCAAGAATTCCTGTAGTTTCTCGTTCATCGTCGATTCGACCAGCGGCTTAACTTCAGATGAAACCAGTTTGTCTTTGGTTTGCGAAGAAAACTTCGGGTCAGGCACTTTAACTGACAGCACTGCGGTCAAACCTTCCCGTGCATCATCGCCGGTCGTCTGTACTTTTTCTTTTTTGGCCAAGCCGCTGGACTCGATGTATTGATTGATGGTTCGGGTCAAAGCGCCCCTGAAACCTGCCAAGTGACTACCGCCATCGCGCTGCGGAATATTGTTGGTGTAGCAAAATACATTCTCCTGGTAGGAGTCATTCCATTGCATCGCCACTTCGACTGTGACACCCTCTTTTTCCGCAACAAAATAGAACACTTCCGGAAACAACGGCGTTTTGTTTTTATTAAGATGCTCAACGAAAGCGCCGATGCCGCCTTCAAATTCGAATACGTCCTGTCTGTCGTCGCGTTCATCTTCCAAGCTGATGCGTACGCCGGAGTTCAGGAAAGATAATTCTCTGAGCCTTTTTGCCAGGATGTCGTAATGGAACTCGACATCGGCAAACGTCTCGGTGCTGGGTTTAAAATTAATCATGGTGCCGGAGCCTTCGGCAGGCCCTACCGCGGCCAATGGAGCGACCGGCTCCCCCATACGATACTGTTGCTTGTAAAGCTGACCGTTCTTACGCACTTCAAGATTCAACTCTTCGGACAATGCATTAACCACCGACACGCCCACGCCGTGCAAACCGCCTGAAACCTTGTAAGCGTTATAGTCAAACTTACCGCCTGCATGCAGTACCGTCATAATGACTTCCGCCGCCGATCTGCCCTCTTCCTTGTGAATATCGACAGGAATCCCTCGCCCATCATCAGAAACAGAAACCGAGCCGTTGCTATGGATAATCACCCTGACCTCTTTGCAATAACCCGCCAATGCCTCATCAATCGAGTTATCGACAACTTCGAAAACCATGTGATGCAAGCCGGAACCATCATCCGTGTCACCGATATACATGCCCGGTCGCTTTCTTACTGCATCCAGACCTTTTAATACTTGGATATTGGTGCTGTCGTATTCTGGCTTAGCCGTTTCGACAACTTGATCACTGGGGTTACTCATGATTGTTTCTTTCCTGTTGGTTGTGAATGTTCCACGTGAAACATTACACGGGTTTTATGGAGCCTTGTTCCACGTGGAACATTTTGTAATTTTTTATCTGACTTAAATCGCCAAAATC
>DATBQC010000928.1:0-1530 GCA_036561065.1 Methylobacter sp.
TCTGGTTGCACCGGCCGACGACTTTTTTCTGCTTTTTCATGCGCTTGAGCGAGGCATGAACCATATTGACCGGGATAACTTTGAGCAATTGAAGGAATCGACCGCCGCTGCCCGCAAGAATTTTGCCGTTCGGTTTTTTGAGCAGCGCAGAACGTTCAAGCAAGAGATGGCGCGCTGGCAAGCGCTGCACAGGCTGTATGAGCAGAGCAGGTCGGTTTTGCTGGACGATTTTCCCGATTTCTATGTCGTGACGACCAAGGATCGCGATTCGGTTGAACGTCTGGCGGTTTGTCATGGATACCGTCGCAAAGTGCTCGGAATTTACTCTCGCGACATTTCCACCGACAAGCAAGTATTATTCGAGCGCCTGTTTTCGGATGCGGGAATCAAGCCATCCACACACCGCATTATTTTTGTCGACGACAACCGCGAACACCTTGAGCGCGTAAAATCTCTTGAACTTGTATCCCGTCTTGCGGGCTGGGGCTACACCGGTCCGATTACGGAGGGCGAATTTCCGATTATCCATAATCTAAAAGAAATCGACTATCAGTCGCAGGCATTTATGTAGTTTGGGCAGGCCGCGATCAAAATGGTCGAAAAAAGTATTGGCGCAAGCTGCACATTCCGGCTCGACCGGCTTGGGGAGAACGAATTGAAAAGACTCAAAATTGGAATCAATGGATTTGGGCGAATAGGCCGCACCATTTTCCGTATCCTGCAAGAACAGGATCTGTTTGACGTAGCCGTCATCAATGACGTCAATCCTGATGTTGCCAGCCTCGCCTATCAGTTGCGCTACGATTCGGTGCGCGGTGGTTTTCCTGGCAAGATTGTTGTTGGCGAAGGCAAATTGACGATCAATGACCGTGACATCGACGTTTACCATCGTGCGAACATTGTCGACGTTCCCTGGAGCGACAGGGTTGACGTGTTGATTGATTCGAGCGGGGTGCGGGAAAATATTGCGGCAATTTCAACCACGGCCTTATGCTGTGAATCGGACGGGCATTACATCCACACCCATGCGGTGCATGCGGCCTACCCCGAGCGTCGCCGCGATCTGACCCCGTCGATCGCCGAGAGTGTCAAGACCGTCGTATTCGGCGCAAATGAAGCGGAGTTTGCGCCTGCCAGGGACCGGCTGATCTCTGCCAGCATTTGTGACACGATTGCACTGGGCCCGATCATCAAATTGATCGAAGATGCATACGGTATCGAGTCCGGTTCATTGACAACCCTGCATCCTTGGCTCGGCGACCAGAATCTGATGGATGGAAATCCTGATCCGCGCCGCACCAATGACAACATGCATTCGCATTATTCGCTGGCACGCGCTGCGGTGAACAATCTGATTCCGAAATCGACCACTGCGGTGCGCGCCGCCGACGCCGTTTTTCCGCTTCTATCAGAAAAAATAGAATCGTTTTCCTACCGGGTTCCGACCGATGTGGTGGCCAGTGCCGTGCTCAATCTGGCACTGACAAAGCCGGCGGACCAAGCCGATCTGATTGAAAAATTCTATCAATT
>DATBQC010000929.1:0-5007 GCA_036561065.1 Methylobacter sp.
GCTTTTTGGCAGCCGATTCATCGACCCAGTATCCTTGGCGATCATAATGCTGATGCAGTCCTGTCTCATAATCTCTGGTTAGTAGAGATTCCTCCGTATATTCCGGTGACTGCTTGATGGCCTCACAGCTGAGATTAATGAAGACTGTCGAATCGAGCCAATCAATACTCTCGATCCATTGAGGCGAAATCAGAACCTTTTTTCCCGGCCACCAGTTTTGCGTATCGATGATTAAATAACGAATCGCCCACGTTTCATCATCAATGACAAAATCCTCGACATGACCAATATCGCCGTCTGTGGCTTGAATGTGATGCCCCATCACATCGTGAGTGCTGCGCAAATTAGGATCCCACTTTTTCTCATCCTGGTTTGATTTTTCCCATATTTCAGGGTCGCGCACAATGTAGGGATAAGATGAATAAGATTCCCACATGAATGGGTCTTCCCAATACAATGGCCATCCATAATACCCGTAGTAGTTCTCCTCGAATTGTCTTGAGACAGGCTTGTCACTGTCCAAGGATGGACTGTGCTCAATCTGCTTTTGGGTCAAATTGATGGTGATGAATTGCTCTTCTTTATTCACCGCGACCAGCGCATATGGGGAGATCAACACCAGTCTGCCGATAAGCCAGTCGCCTGTGTCGGCGACCAAATAGCGAATCGCCCAGTGCTGGTCATCGAAGTAGAATTCTTCCACTTTCCCTATTTCCCCGTCAAGGCTGTGCAATTTGTACCCTCTTAGTGTTTTAGCTTTGTAGAACATGGTAGTGCTCCTGATTTTTTGAGTTTGATTTTGTGCGCTATTGTCAGTCCGACTTAAAGTCGTATTTGAGAAATCCCCTCATAGTTGACAGTTCACTTCGCAACAGCGTCGGGCGCTGAATGACTTTTTAGACGGCTTGATGATAATGTCGACCAGCAACACGGCCACCAGGATGTCGACCATTGTTTAGTTCCACATTCCTCCGCTTATGCATACGTCAGTTTGAGCCATCATTGCCTCACCCTTCCGTCGAATGGATCATCGTTGCCACAGGATGTGGGCCGCTTCCAATGGGATCGCAACGCCATTGAAGTGCGGTATTATTCGCGCCGTATAATCGTTTGCGGGACGGGTTGCTGACACTGCCGCGCTGTAAACGCAGCCGTCCGACGTATCGGCCGGCTGCCGCACGCGTTTCATATCCACTCGCTCGGGTGCGTTACCGTCAATGCCGTTAGCATAAAGCTCGACTCGCACTGCCTCTGGTTTAACGTCATCGAGATACACTTGAACTTCAAATAGGTGTTGCTCGCCCTCAGTCTCAACCTTAACTGCTCCGAAGTGTAGCGCGGCCCATTTCAGTTCCAGACTCCGCTGCCATTCGACTATTTGCCTGCCGATTGCGCCTTTATTGGCAATGCGCAATTGATAGGCGGTCGCCGCCGGGAGGTAATGTTGCTCGGTGTATTCGCGTACCGTGCGGTTGCCTGAGAAACGCGGGGTCAATTGCGCCATGCTTTCCCTCATCCGCGCCACCCAGCCGGTAGGAATGCCCCGTTCATCGACGGTATAAAATTCGGGGATCACTTCGTGTTCAAGCAGGTTGTAGAGCGCGTCGGCTTCGACTGCGTCCCAGGCAGGATCGTGGTCGTGTTCCTGGCCGTCCCCCAACGCCCATCCCACTTCCGGCGAGTAGGCTTCCGCCCACCAGCCGTCCAATTCCGACAGGTTGAGGCCGCCATTGACCAGCACCTTCATGCCGCTGGTTCCGCAGGCTTCCCAGGGCCGTCTTGGCGTGTTGATCCAGACATCCACGCCCTGCACCAACTGTTCGGTCAAATGCATGTCGTAGTCACTGAGGAAGATCACATGAGGGCGCGCCTCGGGACGTCGGATGAAATGAGTCCATTGCTGAATCAGGGCCTGTCCCTCCAAGTCTGCCGGATGAGCCTTGCCGGCAAGGATGAGTTGCACCGGTCGCTCGGCATTGGATAAAAGACGAAGCAGCCGGTCCGGATCGTGCAGCAGCAGGTTCGGTCTCTTGTAGGCCGCAAAGCGGCGCGCAAAACCCAGGGTCAATGCGGTGGGATTAAACAGATGTTTCGCTTCCTCCACCTCCTCGGGAGGCGCGCCGGAAGCGGCCAGTAGCCGGGATAATCGCTCGCGAGCGTATTCAACCAGAGCCTTGCCTGCATCGGCACGAAATTGCCAGAGCCTGACGTCTGAAATACGGCGGATGTCTTGATCCAAGGTTTCCGTCGGTCTCAGCCAGCGCTCTTTGCCGCAGGCTTCCGTCCACAGATCATCGGCCGGAGCCGAGTCCCAGGTCGGCATGTGGACGCCGTTGGTTACATGTCCGACAGGCACTTCGTTCACAGGCCAGCCAGGAAAAAGCGGTTCAAAGAGATGTCGGCTGACTTCGCCATGCAAACGACTGACGCCGTTTACCGCCCCGCTGCCGCGGATTGCCAGATAGGCCATGTTAAAACTTTCCGACGGGTCGTTCGGGTTCCGGCGGCCTAGAGCCAGCAAATCGTGGAGTGTCAGGCCGATATTTTTGGCATAACGATCTAGGTATTGCTCGATAAGGGCCGGGGCGAAACGGTCGAATCCTGCGGCCACTGCTGTGTGGGTGGTGAAGAGGTTTCCGGCTCGGGTCACGGCCAGAGCGTCATGAAAGGACAGCGCGGTCACTTTCATGAAACTGCGGGCGCGCTCCAATACCGCGAAGGCGGCATGGCCTTCATTCAGGTGACAGACTTCAGGATGAATATCCAGCGCCTCCAACAGCCGCCAGCCGCCAATCCCGAGCAGCAGTTCCTGTTTGATGCGCAGCTCCGGTCCGCCGCCATACAGTTCGCTGGTAATCCCCCGATGGGCGGGGAAGTTTGCCGCGTCATTGCTGTCCAACAGGTAAAGTTTTACTCTGCCGACCAGGACCTGCCAGACGCGTAGCCAGACCGAGTAACCGGGCAAGGCGATTTCCAGGCGCAGCCATTCGCCGTTGGCTTGGCGCAACGGCGTTATCGGCAACTGTCCGGGGTCGTTGTACGGGAACAGGGCCTGTTGCGCTCCGTTCTTGTCAATTACTTGGCGGAAATAGCCTTGTTGGTAGAGCAGTCCCACGCCGACCACCGGTACACCAAGATCGCTGGCGGCTTTGAGCTGATCGCCGGCCACATTGCCGAGTCCGCCTGAGTAAATGGGCAGTGCTTCGCTCAACATGAATTCCATGCTGAAATAGGCGACGCAGGTCAACGGAGCCAGCGGATGATGTTGCTGAAACCACGCCGGCGCTTCCATCGTTTGCCGCCTGGTCTGGACCAGGTCATCAACGATCTTGCGGAAAACGGGATCGGCCAATACGCGTTCTATCCGGTCGCGAGACACCGTCTGTAGAACCACCCAGGGATTCTGCGTGAGTTTCCACAGTTCGGGATCAAGTTGTTTCCATACTTGGTCGGTGGCATGACTCCACGACCAGCGCATATCCAGTGCCAGCTCCGCCAGGGCATCGAATCCCTCGACTTCGGTAGGCAAAAGGCTGTATATCGGGTGGCTGACACGAGTTTGTTTGCTCATGTTTTCTCCTTCATGACCAAAAACACTTTAGCCGCAAAGCTAACTGTAGTCGGTACGGTAGAACACATACAGGCAGGGGCTTTAGGCTGCGAAGGAGTACAGGAAGCGTAACGCTAGTGGAGCGGTATACGATTGCCCCCCCGCGTAGCCGTAGCGGCCGGGCGTTTTGACGAAGTTGTAGCGCTAGCGGAAGCGTAGTCAAAATGCAAGGCCATCCGACACGGCGTCAAGTCATTACGGAAGCCATGGCGCACAGCGTAGCAACGCGAAGTTGTGCGTCGTGGCGGACTGAGGATGAACGCGGGCCGCCGCAGGCATTAATGGCCAGGTCATTTTTCGCTGCTAAAATCGGATAGATCCATTTTAGCTTTCGCGAAAAATCCTGGCGCGCTTGTCGCTTATACGCTGCTTTCACCGGTCGATGAAATATCTTCCGCATGGGCATGCTCGAAGATTTCCTTCGCTGTCGTACGCGCTTCGGAGCTTTCCGTATGCACGGAAATCAAAGCGCTTCCTCCTTTGATCTTTCCTTCATAGCGTACTGCCTCATACTCTGGAATGCCCAGACCGATCAAAGCACCGGTAAGGCCACCGGTGGCAGCGCCCACTGCCGCACCGCTCAAGGCTCCCATGATCGGACCTGCGGCTATGAATGGGCCGACCCCCGGAATGGCCAAACTGCCGATACCTGCCAGCCAACCCAACACGGCGCCAACGCCGATGCCCGTGGCTCCCCCGACAGCAGCACCTTCGGGTGCCTTGGTGTGCTTTTCATGGGCGAAGTCTTTGGTGCTGGATTTGTCAGGCAGCAAGACGGAAATATCGTTATTCGAGAAACCAGCCGTTTTCAACTGGTTGATAATATGCTCTGTTTGATCCATGTTTTGAGTGATACAAAAAACTGCTTTTTTCATGATCTATCTCCTATTATTGATTAAGGCGCTTTGGGTTCGAGTTGATTATCCACCTGCTTCACGCCTAGTTGTTTTTCGGCGATCGATTGCAGTTTGATTTTTTCCGCAGAATTTTCGACGGGCCCGCGTAAGGTTACAACACCGTTGTGAGTGATGATCTTGGCGTTGTGCGCGTCGAGTGACAGCGATTTGTCTTTGACGATAGATTGACGGATGGTCGCCGTGATCTTGCGATCATCGCCAGTTTCCTTTTGATCTTCCGGCGTGAGGGTGGCGCCGCCGCTGTCGCGAACATTGCGCTCGGTGTTTTCGAGTTCCGAATTGACTGCAAGTATTGAGGTGATACGCTCGGCTTGGACACTGCCGGCTGACAGCATCAGGCCCGACGTCAAAATGAATGTGACTAACCCTAATAATTTAGGCATTGTGTACTCCTTGCGATTAAAGTTTTTAAGGTACGCGTTTGTATTTGATTCGTCGGTGTTGTTTTCTTTGTCGATGACTTGCATGATGGTCTCCTTG
>DATBQC010000930.1:0-5041 GCA_036561065.1 Methylobacter sp.
ATTGAGGCCCGGCAAAAAGAAATTGCAGCAAAACTGGGTTATGAATTGACCGATCACGGCCTGTATTTATACGGTTTTTGCGCTCAGTGCAGGAAATCCTGATTTTTTATTTTAGATTGTAGACTTCATGTTTAAACCTCTCATTTTTTATATCGGCTTGCGTTATACGCGGGCCAAACGTCGAACTCAGTTCATTTCTTTTATCACCTTAACTTCCGTTTTGGGTATAGCTTTGGGCGTTACGGCGTTGATTGCGGTATTGTCGGTGATGAACGGCTTTGAGGCCGAATTGCGCGAACGGATTCTCGGCATGACCTCGCATGCGACCGTCACCGGACGATACGGCCAGTTGGATAATTGGCAAGACCTGGAGCGGAAATTAAAAAACTATCCGCACGTGGAAGGCGCAGCACCGTTTATTAACGGGCAGGTGATGATTAACGCCGACCGGCGTGTCAGCGGGACTATGCTGACCGGGATTTTGCCGGAATATGAATCCAGAGTGTCGGAAGTCGCCGATAAGATGAAAGAGGGCAAACTGTCCGACCTGGTTCCAGGCGAATACGGTATTGTTTTAGGGGTAGAGCTGGCCAATTATCTGGGCGTAATCACCGGCGATAAAATCACCGTAATCAGTCCGCAGATTAACTCGACACCGGCCGGTATTGTGCCGCGCATGAGGCGGTTTACCGTGGTCGGTATTTTTAAGGTCGGCATGTACGAATACGATCGCAATATGGCGATGATCCATCTTGATGACGCGGCCAAGTTGTTTCGTATGGATGATGCCGTCTCTGGTTTGAGAATCAAGCTGGACGATTTGTTTAATGCGCCGAAAATAACCCACGATCTTTCCAACGCTTTGTACGGCGATTATCAGGTCAGCGACTGGACGTTAGCGCACAGTAATTTCTTCCGGGCGATACAGACGGAAAAACGGGTGATGTTCATTATTCTGTTGTTGATCGTGGCGGTGGCGGCTTTCAATATTGTTTCGACCTTGGTGATGGTGGTTACCGACAAGCGCGGCGACATTGCCATTTTAAAAACCCAGGGGCTCACATCAAGGGCGGTGATGGGTATTTTTATGGTGTTGGGGGGAGTCATCGGTGTAGTCGGCACCACGCTAGGAACAGTAGGCGGAGTGCTGCTGGCTTTGAATGTTGAAACCATCGTTCCGGCCATCGAGAAATTATTTCAAGTTCAGTTTATGGCGGCCGATGTGTATTACATCAGCGAACTGCCATCCAAGTTGGTTTGGACTGATGTTTACGCAATAGCGGGCATGGCCTTTTTCCTGTCATTATTGGCAACTATTTATCCTGCGTGGCAGGCAGCCAAAGTCAATCCAGCGGAAGTTTTAAGATATGAATAATACCAGCATACTGCAATGCCAGCAGTTGACCATGCGCTATGACCAGGGCGGGCTGGATGTCGATGTTTTAAAAGGGGTTGATTTAAGCATCGGCGTCGGTGAGCGTGTCGCCATTATGGGCGCATCGGGCTCAGGCAAAAGCACCTTGCTGCATCTGCTGGGCGGACTTGAAAAACCCAGCGGCGGCAAGGTGGTTTTGGATGGCGTTAATCTTAATGAAGTCGGCGCAGGCCAATTGGCTAAGTTAAGAAACAAGTCCTTGGGCTTTATTTATCAGTCGCATCATTTGTTGGGCGAATTTACCGTACTGGAAAATGTGGCGATGCCGTTGTTGATTGGTGGGCACTCGGTAAAAGAGGCGAGTATTCGTGCGATAGCGTTATTGAGGCGGGTAGGGTTGGGACACCGTATTGAACACAAGCCCGGTGAATTATCGGGCGGCGAAAGACAGCGTGCCGCAGTCGCCAGGGCATTGATCAATAAGCCGGGTGTGGTTTTGGCGGATGAACCGACCGGAAACCTGGACAGCAAAACGGCCGATCAGGTTTATCAGTTAATGTTGGAATTAAATCAGGAGCTGAATGTCAGCTTTTTGGTGGTGACTCATGATCACGAGCTGGCTGCAAGAATGGGCAAGGTTTTGCACATGGAAGATGGGCTGATTGTGGGTTAAGGAAATCATTTAACCACGAAGGTCACGAAGAACACGAAGTTTTATTTCCTTCGTGTTTTTCGTGACCTTCGTGGTGAATCAATCTAATTCGGTTGATGTGTCTTCAACCTGCGACTCTTGCGCAGCAAGCCTTTTTTCCTTTCTTTCCGCCCATTGTTTGGTTACATGTTGTTGCCAGTAATATTGAATACCGAAATAACCGGCAGCAGACGAAACTATACCCATAATAAAACAGCCGGTCAGAAACGGCTGCCAGACATCGCCAAGCCCGGAGAGCATGCTGCTTAATGAAAACTCGGATTCATCGGCGGCGGTCGGTTGGTTCATAAACCAGAGTCCAACCTCATAAGCAAAATAAAACAGCGGCGGCATAGTGATTGGGTTGGTTATCCAGACCAGTCCTACGGACAAAGGCAGGTTGGCTCTGAAATAAATGGCACCCGCAGCAGCGATGGCCATTTGTGTTGGCGTCGGAATCCAGGCGCAAAATAGCCCCACGGCAAAAGCCATAGACACGGAGCGCCGGTTCAAATGCCAGAGGTTAGGCTCATGCAGTTTATCGCCCAGAAATTGAAGGCTCTTGTGCCGTTTGATTACCTCAGGATCGGGAATGAACTTGTGGATCAATTTTTGTATCAGTTCTTTTGGCATCGTTATTTTTTATCTAAAAAGTTACATTTCATTCAGTTTATCAGGTTTTTGTTAGCCTAAAAAACGCCAAGGTACTAAATGGTCGTTTCCGCCCTATCATTTTTAGTCGGACTGATGCTGGTTCAACAATTCTCGGTATTGCCGGATGTTAAATGGCTGATACTCGGCGGCGTATTGGCTGGCATTATTGCATGGTTGCGTTATTGGCGGTGTCTGTTTTTTGCGGCCGGCGTTCTGTGGGCGATAGTGTTTGCGCTGCACCGATTGTCCGACCGATTGCCGGAGCAATTGGAAGGTACAGAGGTTCAGGTGACTGGCACCATAGCCGATTTGCCGGAACAGGATGAAAAGCGCGTCCGCTTCGACTTTATCCCCAGGGATGGGGTGTATGGCGCAAACCCGTCGGGAACGGGTGCAGCGATCACCAAGGATAGTGTGTATGCCAACAGTCATGTGGAAGCTGGCGCGTCTGGACAGCAGTTACCTTCTAAACTGAGATTAAGCTGGTATTACCCGAGTCAACCCATCAAGGCTGGGCAGCAGTGGACCTTCACCGTTAAATTAAAACGTGTCCACGGCACCATGAACCCCGGCGGATTTGATTATGAGCGCTGGCTGTTTACTGAAGGCATTGGCGCGACGGGTTATGTGCGGCCAGATCCAAAGCCTGTTCTGCTGGGACGCGATTCGGCCTGGAACAGCATTGCTGTCTTGCGGCAGCATATCACCGATCAGCTCTCAAACACATTGGGCAATAGTCCCAGTCTTGCACTGATAAAGGCGCTGACTATCGGCGACGGCAACAGCATCACCCAGCAGCAATGGGAGGTTTTTCGTAAAACCGGCACCACGCATTTGGTGGTGATTTCCGGCTCGCATATCGGACTTATTGCCGGGCTGGTTTATTTTCTGGTGCTGAAATTGTGGGCGTGGACGGGATGGCTTAGCCATTCGCCGCAAAAAGTTGCGGCGGTTTCGGCGGTGCTGGTTGGGGTTTTTTACTCGGGGCTGGCCGGGTTTTCGGTGCCTACCCAGCGCTCCGTGGTCATGTTGGTTGTCGCGATGACGGCCATTATTCTGCAACGTAACACTCGTCCCTTTAATACCTTGTCCATTGCGCTGCTCGCGGTATTGATATTCGATCCGTTAGCAGTTTTAGCGGCGGGATTCTGGCTGTCGTTCCTCGCCGTAACCCTGATTATTTATGCTATTTCCGGCCGCTTAGGCAAGCTTGGACATCTTTGGGGGGCGATAAAGCTGCACTGGGTCACCTCGGTAGGTTTGTCGCCGTTACTGTTGTTGTTTTTCCAGCAGGTTTCCTTGATTGCCCCGTTGGCTAATCTGGTCGCCGTGCCGGTTATCAGTCTGCTGGTTGTGCCGTTGTCTCTGCTGGCTGTCATTATCATGTTCATTTCAGCAACGCTGGCGGGCAAGCTGTTCTATTTGGTGGACACGGTATTGCAGGGTTTATGGTGGCTGTTGGCTTATTTGGCGGAAATTCCTCTGGCCTCGATCAATCATGCTCCGCCTTCGTATTGGGCGTTGCTTTTCGCCGTACCGGGAGTGCTGCTGTTGCTTGCTCCGGTTGGGATTCCGGCGCGGTGGCTGAGTTTGGTGATGTTTTTGCCGCTGGTGTTTACGGATATAAAACGACCCGAAATCGGCGACATCAATATGACTCTGCTGGATGTCGGGCAGGGCTTGTCAGTCGTTGTGCAAACCCCCCATCATCTACTGGTTTACGATACCGGAGCGAAGTTCTCTGAGCAAAGCGATATGGGACAAAGTGTGTTGCTGCCTTTTTTGCGTTCGCAAGGCATAGCCAGAATCGACAAATTAATCATCAGTCATGGCGATAACGATCATATCGGCGGCGCGGCATCGTTATTGCGAGGCATGGATACTGAACAAGTGCTGACCAGCGTTCCTCAGTTGTTAAGTGAGTATGCGCCAATCGTGTGCTCAGCCGGGCAATCGTGGCTGTGGGATGAGGTCAAGTTCACGATGCTGGCGCCAAAGCAGGCGTTTGTTTCTGACAACGACAATTCCTGCGTACTGAAAATCCAGTCAAAACAGGGCTCGGTTTTGTTGGTAGGTGACATAGAAGCGATAGCCGAATCCTGGTTGGTCGAGACCTACGGCGAGGCTTTAACAGCTGATGTGTTAGTCGCCCCGCATCACGGTAGCAAAACTTCATCGACAATCGCGTTTTTGCAGGCTGTGCAACCAGATTATGTGTTGATCCCGGCAGGTTATCGGAATCAATTCGGACATCCGCATAAGGATGTTCTGGCGCGCTATCGGCAAGTCAATGCTAAATGGTTGAGCAGTGTCGACAGCGG
>DATBQC010000931.1:0-2809 GCA_036561065.1 Methylobacter sp.
TTTTCAGCTCTGGCCGGTGTCACAGGCTTGCTTGTCGGGAGTTTTCTCAATGTTGTCATTTATAGATTGCCGATCATGATGCAGCGAGGATGGCGTAAGGAATGTACTGAATATCTGCAAATCAATCCAGAAACTACGCAGACTGAAGAAGAACCCTTCAACCTGATTTTGCCTTTATCCCGCTGCCCCGGCTGCAATACGCCTATCAAGCCTCACCAGAATATTCCGGTCATCAGCTACCTTTTTTTAAAAGGCCGATGTGCAACATGCGGTTGCCACATTTCAATGCGCTATCCAATCATAGAAGCTCTCACGGCGATAAGCTCATTCATAGTGGCTTGGCATTTCGGCTACACGCCTCAAGCCGTTTTTGCCCTGCTGCTGACTTGGTCGCTGATTGCGTTAATCTTTATTGATGTTGACCAGCAGTTATTGCCCGACTCCATCACCCTGCCCATGCTTTGGCTGGGGATGTGCCTAAGCCTGTTTAATGTCTATACCGATGCCCACGCCAGCATCATCGGCGCTGTTGCCGGCTATACGGCTCTTTGGGCCGTTTTTCATCTGTTTAAACTAGCGACCGGCAAAGAAGGCATGGGTTACGGCGACTTCAAATTGCTGGCTTTATTCGGTGCATGGCTAGGCTGGCAATACCTACCGATTATTATTTTATTATCGTCGCTGGTCGGGGCGGTTATTGGGGTAGGTATGATCATTTTTGTCAAACACGACCATAACGTACCCATCCCCTTCGGCCCGTATTTAGCCGCCGCCGGCTGGATCGCGCTGTTATGGGGAAATAACCTCAACCAACTCTATTTGACCACCGTAGGTCTATAAAAGCTCATGCTGAAAGTCGGGCTCACCGGCGGCATAGGCTGTGGGAAATCGACGGTTGCCAGGATTTTCGCCGACCTAAATGTCCCTGTATTGGATGCTGACGAGGTAGCCCATCGGCTGGTCGAGAAAGGGCAACCTGTGCTGGCGCAGATACAACAGGCGTTTGGCACTGCCATCCTCAACCCGGATGGCTCGTTGAACAGAAAAAATCTCAGGGAACAGGTCTTTTCCGATCTGAAGCAGAAGCAAACACTTGAATCGATACTACACCCTTTAATCTATAAGACTCTGCAAGCTGAACTTGAACAGCTAACCGCCGTCCCTTATTGCATTATCAGCATTCCATTATTATTCGAAACCGACATGACGCATTTTGTTGACCGGATACTGGTTATCGACTGCCCTGTTGAAACACAGATTGAACGCGTTAAGATGAGGGATAGCCTGTCCATCGAAAGAATACAATCCATAATTGACAGTCAGGTATCGCGCGCTTTCAGAAAAGCGCAAGCCGATGACCTGATTGATAACTCGGATACTGATTATAGACTTGCAGAACAGGTAAAAAAACTGCACAATTTATATCTTTCAATCAGCGCCTTCCGGGATTAATTTGTCTGTGAACAACACGATTACCTATGAATTTCCACTCAATGAACGCATTCGAGTTTTCATACGGCTAGAACAGCTTTTCCAGCAATTCAACCATTTCTTAACGGGAGAGACGGTCGCCGATAAACGCGCCGCACTAAGCGCGCTGCTCGATATCATGACCATTTTCAGACGCAATGACCTGAAATCGGAAATACTGAAAGAGCTGGATCGCCATGCCAATGTGCTGAATAAGATCGCCAACAACCAAAGCGTTGATACCCAAAAACTGGAAGAACTGCTTAGCCAATTAAATCAAACCAGCAAAAAACTCTATGCCACTAACGGAAAAATCGGCACCCATGTCATGGAAAGCGACTTATTTCAGAGCATAGCGCAACGCAGCTCCATCCCTGGCGGAACCTGTTCTTTTGATTTGCCCGAATTCCATTACTGGCTGGAACAGGATGAAGCCATTCGCTTAAGAGATATGGAACACTGGATCAGTCCATTTGCCGACATTCGTATCGCGATTGACCTGATCCTTAATTTTATACGCAATTGCAGCTCGCCGACTCAAGAAGTTGCTGAAGCCGGTTTTTTTCAATTTCTGCTGGATACTAACCAGCCCCACCAACTGCTTAAAGTAACCCTGGATAAATCCATCCGCTGCTTTGCAGAAATCAGTGGCGGCAAACACCGTTGCACTATCCGGTTCATGGTGCCGTCTTCCGACAACAAACGTCCCTCGCAAAGTCCTGACGACATTCCTTTTTCCTTAACCCGCTGCCTGTTCTGATGTCGGCATCCGACAAACCACTCATTGTAAAATGCCCTAACTGCGGATGTTCTGTACCCTGGATTTCTGAACAATTATCAAAACCCTTCTGCTCAGAACGCTGTAAATTGATTGACTTAGGTGAATGGGCAATGGAAGAAAAAAGGATTCCGGGGGAACCCTTGCCGGATAGCGATAACGAAGACGATACTTTCTTTCATTAACCAAAGGGATGCAAAAAAGGAGAAATCCTCCTATCTTTGCTCCTGAACTCAACGAAACGATACGCACCGACAACTCCATTCCGTTAAGCAACTGTATTTTGCCAAGCGATAATTAAATCCGATCTGAGCTTTGGCATTTTCTTTTTGGTGGAACCAGTTGATAATAGCCGTATGATTAAATTTAACCTTAAATGGAAAGAAAAATGAGCAATGTATTTAGTTTTACCGGCACAGTCGGCCGCGATGCAGAAGTCAGGTATTTGCCGTCAGGTCAGGCGGTATTGAATGTCACCGTAGCCAACAATATCGGCTTTGGCGATAAACAGCAAACGCTATGGATCAGGTGTGCAGTGTGGGGTAAGCGCGCCGAAGGACA
>DATBQC010000932.1:0-5203 GCA_036561065.1 Methylobacter sp.
GCTCTTGGAAGAACTAAACGTCAGTAATGAAATCATTGAGGGTTATGCAGACAACGAGAACGAACGATGGCAGCCGCTGACCGCCGAACAGTATCTGGAGTTTCGGAGACAAGGTAAATGATTGATTCGACAAAATTAAGACCGGCTCAAGTTGCGGGACTTGTTCAGGTATGGCTAAACCGGAAAGGCTACAGCAATGAGTTTCAAAACGACATCAGCATGCTACTTGCAGAAAATCGACGAGCGCGCCGTTCTAACGTTGCCAAGTATGGCTCTATACCATTTTCGAGAGGACTTAACGGTAAGGTTTATTATGACTTTGTAGACCTCAAGAAGCTTTGCCAAGAGCGTCTGGAACCAATTTGTAAAGAACGGCAACGCCAACGACTTGAGAAAGCCGACAAAGCAGCGAAAGGAGCGCGCCTGTCTTATGCGGCCTAAGACCTCAGCAGAACTCAAGCGAGCGGTAACACTACGGGCGGCAGGATGGACGCTAACAGCTATTGTCACCGAAACCAACATAAGTGCATCAACATTACAAAGGCACTTTAAAACGCATAGTGTCGGACGAGGGAGTCTTTCAACCGAAGCAGTCGAAGAAGCGCGGCAAAAGCTGCTTAATGATGCTGGCTTCATCGACAACCTAAAACACCAGATAGCAGCGTCAATCGTCGACGACTTAGCACTGGCGCGTCAAATACGTGAGTCACTGGCACTGTCATTGGAAGAGCTGGCAGACGATAGAGCTACACCAGCCACCATGAAGGCACGGGCATTGGCAGCAATAGGAACGGCGGCAAAGATTACTCAAGACATTCAAAGAAAGGCGTTGAGAATGAATGACTCAAGCACTTTGAATCAGGTTGAAGAGTTGCCGGAACTGACAATTCATAAAATGGGTGAAGCAGAAATTGAAGCAATCAGAAACCGATTCGATGATGACAATGGTCTGTAATAGTCAGTAAGCGGTGACTTATCAATGACCGCTGATTGACCGATGTCTTAGTGGGAGGCAGCCAAACCGACTACCACCCCGCCTATTTGGGGCACCCCAAATGAGCTCAGGAAACTTATACGAATAAAAAGCCGATCATCAGGGCGGCAACCCGAAACCGGCTAGAACAACAAAGCGAAGTAATTATATCATGGAAAATAGAGCAAAAACGCATGGGGAAAAGTGGCCTTTCTTTGACCTATTGGCTAGTATGAAAAATGCAAAATCCAGCAAAAAAGTTTTTTCGGTCGGTAGATTCCGAAGTGATGCAACACTAAGGGCGGTAAGGCTTACGGCACAGTTTCCAGTAGGCGGTTTTAGCGCGGGCTTTAGTATAATAGATTTAATACACCAGCTATGCTCCAACATTCAGGTAGACAGTTACCAACTTGAGGGAACAAGACGACAGTTACAGCATTACAACAAAGCACCAGAATGGAGATACGCAAGCGCGGAGCTAAAAGCAACCTTTTATCAATTAGCCATGCTACAGGAGGCAAAGCAAAGCGACCACCAGCTAACCCCCTTTACTGCCGACCTAACGCCTGAATTCGCCAATAAAGCACTCCAGAATAAAAAAGGATTCATTGACTACACCAAACGTAAACTTGACAAGGCTATGCAGTCAGAACTTGGCAGAATCCCTCAATACTGGTTCGTTGTTGAATTTGTTGACGCCCATATAGGTAACGTAGCAGCCGTAAATGGCGAAAAAAGAAACTTAACCACCAGAGGGCGAAAACGCCCACACCTTCACGGCGGCATTCTCTTAGCACCATCAGAGATAGAATCAGAGCGTAAACAGAAAACGCCCATATCAAAAGCATTCCACAAAGCTATCGGAAAATGCCACCCTGATTTTAGCGAGCGCCTTTTAAACTTAGGCAATCACAAAACCTATGCTGAAAATAAAGGCATTACAGAAATTGAAGCGTCTATAAACTGGGCTGGCTACTGTTTCAAGCTAAACACAATTGCGCGACTCTTTCTTAATAGCAAATCCAATCTAACGGCAGACAACGCCACAAAAAAACAAGCTGAAGCCCTTTACAGCCGTTTAACGCCGAAAAAGGCAAAGTTAAGCCCAGAAGATGAAAAGGCCTTAAAAGCGTTTATGAGCTGGAATTAAGCCATTTTTCAGCCACAACAGGCCACGACATGAAAAAATTAACCATCACAATCCTGCTTGCTCTGTCATTAAACGCCAATGCCGCCGATCAACAGAGCAATCCATACAACCCGCACTCATACGGTGCGCCACAGCTTTATTACAGCCATGAAGCCAGACGAGAGAGGGAGGAGCAAGAGCTTTTGAAGGAATCGAACCGCCTAGCCAAAGAGAGACTAGAAGTCGAGCGGGAACGATTGCGGGAAGAGCGCGAATCTTATGATGAAAAATACTCAAGGTAAGCGCTTGCTTATCTTGACATCGATTTGCTACCATCCGGCCACCCTTCAATTCAGAGGGGCAATTTCAAGCTTCAAGGAGCTAATTTAATGCAACAAATCGAAGAATTTAACTTACCAGAAAATAATCTTGATGAGATTACCAAAGAACCGGAAGAACAACACATTAAAACCATTTTGTCAGGCATTCAGAAGCTTGACGAGGCAAAGCTGGTTGAAATTCTAGCCTCGTCAAACATTATAAACACTGACAATCATGTTGATTTACGAATTAATTTAATTGAACGTCCAGATCTAGGAAAAGCCATAACTATTCAGGGGAACTGTGGTGCAGCGTTGTTGATTAGTGGTTTTGTTGGTTAGGGGTTTGTAATCGGCAAAACTTAGTGCGAAACTAATCACACTAACTGGCACCGTTTAGGTGTCACACTTCACCAAAAGAGCAGAACTTCTAAGCCTGTTGAATCAGTAACTTGTTTTTTCGACTAGATTTCTATCTGAATTCATCTAAACTTTGAATTCAGATCGCACAAAAAGACCCGACAGGAACCCAAACATGGCTTTTCGAACACTCACCGGATTGATAGTTTCCCTCATCCTCAGCGCCAGCGCATGGGCTGATGACCAATCCGCCTGGAGCGGATTGGCACGCAATGCGCCCACAGGGGCACGGGCAGGGACAGCCCGTGATGAAATAAAAATCAACCCGTCCCACCCCAACCAATATACCGTCGTCAAAGGCGATACCTTATGGGATGTATCCGGCAAGTTTCTAACGCACCCTTGGCAATGGCCTGAGTTATGGAGCCGCAATACCCAAATTAAAAACCCCCACCTGATTTATCCCGGCGATACGCTTTATTTTTCGATGATCGACGGCAAGCCGCAGCTGAGTCTTTCCCGTAGCGATATGCCCCAAACACAGATTCAGACCGCCCCCAATACTCCCTGCGTGCTTAGGGAACAAGATTACAAACACGGGCGCAAAGACTTTGCCGTCTCTGAAGAGGGCAAGGTACTGCCATGTATCCGGGAAACCGAACTGAAACAGGCAATCAAGTTAATCCCTTCCGAAAACATTGCAAGTTTCCTGTCCTCGCCCAAAGTAGTGGATGACGATGAACTCAACAATGCGCCTTATGTCGTCGATTTTGCCGGCGAGCATATCATTGTGGGTACCGGAGACCGTGTTTATGTGCGCTCGATAACCGAACCGAAAAGTCTGGCCTATACGATTTACCGGCCGGGGAGCGCCTATATCAGTCCTGAAAGCGGCGAAACCCTGGGCTACGAGGCGCAATACATTGCCGACGCCACACTGCAACAACCCGGCGACCCGGCAACGTTAGTCATCACCAAATCAGACCGTGAAATTCGCATCGGCGACCGGATTATGCCCAATACCGAACAGGATATTGCGCTAAATTATTTCCCTCGTCCGCCTGAAGAAAGCATCAAAGGCAGCATTATCAGTGTACTCGGCGGCGTTTCCCAAATCGGTCGATACAACGTGGTCGTGATAGACAAAGGCACTGCCGATGGTATTTTAGTCGGGCATGAGCTGATCATTTATCAACGCGGCAAGCTTGCCAGGGATGCGTACAGCCCGGTTAAAAACGATCTGGTCAACCTTCCCGATGAGGCTGCCGGCACCCTGATGGTTTTTCGCCCGTTCGAGCGCGTCAGTTACGCCCTGGTCATGAAAGCGACCCAGGCTCTTCATGTCTTAGACAAAGTTAGAACCCCCTGAACATTACCACCCAACAAACCGATCTGGACTTAAAATACTGGCTTGCGCTATTGCGCACGCCAGGCGTCGGTTGCAGGACATTTCTCCGCTTACTGATCAGCCATACCCCGGCGCAATTGTTTGCTGAATCGTCATCCGCACTGAGCGCCTTGGGTCTAAAAAGCGACATTGTCAATGCAATCAAAAACCCCGACTGGTCCCTTATCGACTACGACCTGGATTGGCTAAGCCAAACCAATAACACGGTTATCACCCTCCATGACGCCAACTATCCGGCGCAATTAAAGGAAATCGCCGATCCCCCGCCGCTGTTATTTGTGCGCGGCAACCCTAAACTGTTATCTCTGCCGCAAATCGCCATCGTGGGCAGCCGCAATCCATCGACGTCAGGCCTGGACATCGCCTTTAACTTTGCCAAGACCTTAAGCCATTGCGGTTTTACGATCACCAGCGGATTGGCCTTGGGTATAGATGCCGCCAGCCATCTAGGCGCATTGAAGGCTCAGGGCTATACGATTGCGGTAGCCGGAACCGGCCTGGATCGCGTTTATCCGGCAAGGCATAAAGACCTGGCTACTGAAATCGTCAATACCGGCGCGATGATCTCGGAATTTCCGCCCGGCACGACCGCCAAAGCCAACCACTTCCCCAGACGCAACCGCATCATCAGCGGTCTGTGTCAGGGTCTATTGGTGGTTGAAGCCGCCAAGCAAAGCGGATCGCTGATTACTGCGCGAATGGCCTTGGAACAAAACCGCGAAGTTTTTGCTATTCCCGGTTCCATTCACAACCCGCTCGCTCGCGGTTGCAACGCATTAATTCGCGAAGCCGCAAAACTTGTCGAAACAACCCAAGATATTCTTGAGGAACTAAATCAATACTATCAACAAGATGAGAATTCGACCCCACTAACAATGCAATCAACACTTGACCTGGAGCAACAAACATTATTGAATCTTGTCATGTTTAGCCCAACTTCCATCGATACTCTGGTTGAAAATGCCAACGAATCCGTCGAAGTTATTTCGTCAATGTTACTGATTCTGGAGCTG
>DATBQC010000933.1:0-1647 GCA_036561065.1 Methylobacter sp.
CAAACGAAATTGCAAGAGTTGTCGGCATCCGGAGAACAGGCATGGGAAGAACTCAAGCCGGGATTGGAACATGCATGGAGCGACCTTAAAACCTCGGTAGAGAAGGCTGTTTCCAAATTTAAATAGAGAGGTTTTATCTTCATTTTTGGAAGTGTTGTAATTGAGCCGTCATCCGCAGTTATTGTATTTTGCGAAAAAAAGGAGAGTCAGTCATGTCAACTCATAATCATCCTCGTCGAATTGTATTACGCAGTTTGCTTGCTACCGTTGCTGGCGGCTACGCATTGAGCCTGTCGCGATTAAGCTTGGCCCAACCGGGCAAATTAACCAAGGTGCAAGCGCAATACCAGAATCAACCAAAGGGCGATCAGAAATGCGGCAATTGCATGCATTTTATCCCACCCGATTCCTGCATGCTGGTCGATGGCAGCATCAGCTCCGATGCTTGGTGCAAGCTTTGGATTAAAAAGCCGGCTGAAGAGCCCGTCGGTAAAATGTAATTGACCATCCATACGGCCGTGTAATACATCATGGCCGTAGATAGGAATGCAGGCTTCTCCAACGAACAGAGGAATACATTCATGAAAATAAATTTTTCTTTAAGCAATATGGAACCGGTCGTGGCCTTGATCTCCGGCGTTCTCATTTTGATTATGCCTCAGCTTCTAAATCTTATCGTGGCTATTTACCTGATCGTGATCGGTGTGCTGGGGTTAACCTCCAGGATTTAAATTAGTAGGAGCTGAACATGAAAACGAGATACTTGATCATTTTGACATTGATCTTGTCATTGATAGGTTTCACGGCAATCGCAGACGAGACCGAACAGACGTCGGATATTTGGCTGAAAGCAAAAATCGTGACGACTTACGCCTTAAGCGAGCACCTGAATCCTTTCACGATAGATGTCAATGTGAGCGGCGGTGATGTTACCTTGACCGGTACGGTGGCAAGCGATATCGAAAGCGACTTGGCCGGGGAACTTGCGAAAGGCGTCAAGGGCGTCAAGAAGGTCAATAACAACTTGAAAACCAGCCCCGAAGCCCAACGCAATACTGAACAAAGTTCATTCATGCATTTCGTGGAAGACGCCAATATTACCGCTAGGGTGAAATCCCGACTGTTGCTGGATCCGAACACGCATGGACTGAAAATTCACATAACGACAAAAAACGGCGTCGTATTTCTTGCAGGCGAGCTGAATTCGGACATAGAGGCCGAATTGGTGCGCCAAATAGCGCGCAATACGAAAGGGGTCGTCGATGTTGAGGATAAACTGACAATAACGAAAAAGTAACCGCCAGCGAATGAACACTATGAGGCTATGGCGAATGGTGTGGTAAAAGTGGAGTGAACAGTAGTCCATGATCGTCATCAGACAGCTAAGCCTGGGCCTTTTGAGTACCATTGGGCCAGCATGCTGCTAGGTCAAGCCGATCGAGCCATGTATGCGGCCAAGCAATCCGGCAAAAACCGCTTCTGTTTTTTCTATCTTGAGCTGAACAACTGCGCTCTCGATCAATCTAATTCCCAAAAAACATCCGTCATGCCAGCGGATGAATTGGTGACTCGATAGGTGACTGTCCCCCTTTGAGAATAACAGAGGCAGGTTTGGGGGCTTCGGCCTGTTGAGTGGATAGCTCAAAT
>DATBQC010000934.1:0-3740 GCA_036561065.1 Methylobacter sp.
ATCGTTGGTGAAAAAGCCTCTATATGCCGGCTCTGTGATCTTCACCAGAAAATTGTCGCCATTTTGCGAGATTTCGAACGCATGCTTTCCGTCGGCGGCCTTCCATTTTCCTAAATAGTCCGCGCCCGGCTTGTAGCACCCAGCAAGCAGTAGCGCCAAAAGTACGAAAACGATCCTTTTTGCTTCCAATTGTCCACCCTTAACTCGATAGATTGTTTTTCCCAACTTGAATCGCGCGAAATTCCTCTATGACCGCCGGGAATTTTTCGCGCCAAATGAACACTATAGATTGTAGCGCTAAAGTATGCAACATGAGTTCATCCTTGTCTTTGTGCCCGGAGACTTCGGATGAAGATGCAAAAGCGTTTTGGCCGTACGCTGCAGGCGCTGCGGAAGACGAAAGGACTGACGCAGGAAGAATTTTCCCTGATTTCAAGTCGAACATACATGAGTTCGCTCGAGCGCGGCCTGAAATCGCCGACCATGACCAAATTGGACGAAATTGCGCCGCTGTTGGGCGTCCACCCGGTCACCCTGTTTGCCTTGGGGTATGCCTTGAACGACGAGAAAGCCGTGAATGCGCTTTGCGATACAGTTCGTGCGGAACTGTTGGAACTGCTGATGGCGCGCGCCGGCTAGAGGGGCGATTCCGCTCTATATTAGGTCGCATGAATGTTGAAATATTATTTCCCCAGAGTATCGTGTGGAATTATTCACTTCGAATTGCTCCATAGTCGTCAGGGAGTGGCAAATTCGCATGCGCAAACGAGGGCGTTGATGAGATTGAAGACCTGACATTTGCAAGGTGACGGTTGGCAGTTCGTCGTCTGGCTCCGTGGTTGTCGATTTTTTAATTTTTTGCTTCATTTTCGCATCCCGATACGAGTTCGTGGCTACAGTTGTAGCTTGCCAAAAGGGGAAAAACTCGAGTGCGAAAGGATCTTTGCGATGAAAGATGCACCAGGAGGCCGCCGATCTGTATGGAATGGTTGAACGGTTTTGTGAGGCAAAAATTGCCGAAGGTAGGTGAGGACCGCGACCTCTTTTCCTCGCTACGCCCAGCCGTCGCCTGTCCGAATGGCAAAGCGTCCTGATTGAGCCTTTGACTCCGCATCCGGTTGCGAAGATCATCGTCAGCACGTCATGGGTACGGGCACGCAGCTTCAGCTATGCCGAGCGGCGGCTCAACCCGCAACTGCAGAAGCGAGTAATTGGTGCGACCTTTCACCAGCGCCTGATGAGGCTTCATGAGTTCGTCGCGTTGGCGCGCGGCATGCAGATTTGGGGCGATGTCCAACGCAGAAAGCCGCTTGACCGGTTCGCCATCGACGACGATTGTTTCGGGTGGTCAACCTGGTGCCGAGACAAGCTGGTGTTAACGCAAGAAAGGCTTGGGCTAAGCTACCCTGCCGTGCAAGATGGTATTTGGCGCTGTCTGGAGGCGTGGCAATAGGTCTGACCTCACCTTCGGCCGCCCTTGTATTCTGGAATCCAGATTTTTGATTCCCCAAAGGCCTTTGTAACCCCTCCGGGCTTGGCAACGCCGCTACTAGCTTCGACGCCATGCACAGTGATAACGCCGCCCTGCCCAGTCACACCCGGCATGGTCACCGCATCTCTGTCGGCTGCGCTTACATTTTTGCGACGCTCAGTGGTTCGGCTGAGATATGTCGCAATGAATTCCTCGATTTGATTCGTCTTGTCACTCATTCGGATCTTTCGGCATTCGCCACTTGCCGTTAATTTAGCAGAAATCTCGAGGCGCCACGCCTTGAATTTCTTGGCCGCATTGCGATCCATTGCGATTTTTTCGCACGTTGTCAAAAAATGACAATGTGTAGCAATGACGGCCTCATTGCCACACATTGCGACTAATTCGCATATCGTCAAAAAATCGCAATGCGTAGCATTGGAGCCGGCACAGCATCGGTGAATCTATCATGTTAAGTATCTGTCGGCGTCGAAGGCGAGCCGAATCGATCGGCGGCAGCCATTAGGCGTTTGGTGGGCGACGGTGTTCGATATCATCGGACTACAGACCTGCATGAGCCACTTGCACGTGCAAACGGGGTGGTCGCGTTGCAATAACGTGAGTTGTATTGACGTCACAGTCGTCGCCGGACGTCCAACATGGTGCCGCCGGCAACTAATTCCTCCACGGAAACGGCAAAAATCTTTTTGCTATCAAATCGACATAAATTTAACAAATATTGACGTTATTGCAAGCAATCGAGGCGTAGAATGATAATGGGGCGCAAGCAGTATTGCATTCAACGATTGACGGTTGGACGATGGCAAAAGTGGCTACCGATAAACAAAACGAAACGACGCTTACATGCTTGATGCACGCACTGGCCGACGTACAGCAGACGATTCGCGCCTACGACACGAAGTCTGAAATCTTGGGGGTGCTCCTGACCTTGGCGATTGGGATCACAAACTTCACCAGAGCAGTCAACTATACTGGCACGCCGAAAACACTTCTCGCGATTTCGAGTATCACCGGTTTGGTCGCGATCATTTTTATCGGCCTCGTGTTGTCACCGCGGCGCAATCTTTTCAAAAAAGTTCAATTGGGCAACTATACCCCAAGCGCCACCTATTTCGTAACCGATGCAGCCAATGGCCCACAGCACTCAATCCCAGCATTTGTAACCAGGGCGTTGGCGACCGATTGGGTCTCGGAACTGACCTACGAAGCACTGAAGCTCTCCTTGGTGCGGGACTATAAGCATCTGTGGTTCCGCTGGGCACTATGGGTTGCGGGTGGAACATTCCTTCTAATTGCCCTCGCCGTTGGCCTCGCCGACCTTTGCAATGTCAAGTGACCAGCAAATTATCCGCAACCTGCTGGCGCGTCACTACGCTGAAGCCGAGAACGGGATTGTCGACCAGTCGCCTTCGAAGTTGGCGCGCGGGGAGGGCACAGAACGCAATTACTTCATTTTGAAAATCGATTTGGTAGGATCAACCACCCTATTGATGAGGCGAAGGAAGTCGACTTACCTTAAATTCGCCCACACCTTCCTGTCCACCATCGACAACATCACCCGCGGGCTTGGCGCAGATGGGGATCAAGTTGAATACGCCGGTGACAGCGTGATTGCATATTTTCCTGAAAATTCGACTGATCCAATGGATGTTTTGGCAGCCGCTTGCTACTGTCGATTCGCCGTCGCTGAAATGCAAAAGCTTGATCGCACGCTTGGAGAGTTGCGTTTTAAGTGCAAAATCGTTTTGCACTATGCCCCCCTTATTGTCGCCCGTATTGGCCCGCGCGCCGGATCCGCACTTCTTGCAATCGGGTTTCCGCTTCATGAGGTCGCTAAGCTGGAAAAGGAGACACCGCCCGATACTGCTCGGGTCACGATGGCTTTCTGCAAGAAGGTAGATTTAGCAAACAAGAAATACCTCCAACCGTTGTTTTCCCCAAATCCATCGCCTTCGCAAATGGAAATTATTGCTGCGGCACGAGTGGCGGCGCCACCGGTTGCTATGGAAAAGCCGGCAGTCCAGCCCAGGTCACTCGCTGGGCTGCTTCAGGCAACGGCGACTTGGCATCCAGAAGCTGGTTACCCTCAACCAGCTTTCAATGCGCAAGAGGCACTGAATGCACTAGCATTTGGGAACCGGCGTGCACCCGCAACGCAGCCACAGCCGATTCCTCTGTCGCCGCTTAAGACTGTTGGGGCGCCGCCCGAACAAATTGGTGCGACGCTGAAATGGAATCTACTGTATGC
>DATBQC010000935.1:0-8462 GCA_036561065.1 Methylobacter sp.
CGCCGGTTTCAGCTAAAATCGCGCGAACCTGCTCTACAAAATCGGCCTGACTAAGCTGCCGTGAGCTGATATTAACCGCCAATCTCAGCTCACGGGTTTCAGGATAGTTTGCCCAATCAACCAAGGTTTCGCAGCCTTGTCTCAATATCCAATGGCCGATAGACAAAATCAGGCCGGTTTCTTCGGCTAGCGGAATAAATTCGGCCGGGGAAATCAGACCCCGCTCGGCCTGATTCCAGCGCACCAGCGCCTCCGCGCCAACCGGCTGTCCCGAGGCATCGACCTGAACCTGATAATGTAATCCGAATTCTTTACGATCCAGCGCACTACGCAAATCGGTTTCCAAAGAAGCCCGGAAATTTAAACTCTCCTGCATTTCGGGAACAAAAGCGCGGATCACATTCCGCCCTGCCTGTTTGGCTTGATACATAGCCAGGTCGGCGCGTTTAAGCAGTTCTTCGCTGCTGGTCTCATGACCCAGAAATAGCACAAAGCCAATACTGCCGGTGGAATAGTGCTCGACTAAAGGCTGTAGTTTATTGTTGCTATTGCTTTTCAACAGGTAGAATTCAGCCAGATTAGCGCGAATTTTTTCGGCAATTGCATGTGCCTGGATCGCCGCCTCAAGCTCCTGTTCATCGAGAAACTCCAGCATGACCACAAACTCATCGCCGCCCAATCTGGCAACGGTATCGATTTCCCGCACGCAGTTTTGTAAGCGTTGTCCCACTTCGATCAGCAATTGATCGCCGCGATCATGTCCCAGAGTATCGTTAAGCGTTTTAAAGTTATCAAGATCGAGGAACATCAATGCTCCGTGAGTCTTGTTGCGATTGCTGGCGCTGAGCGCCAAGTTGAGCCGATCGAACAATAAAGTGCGATTGGGGAGCTTGGTCAGCGAATCGTAGTAAGCCAGATCCCTGATGCGCTCTTCATCAGCCTTGCGCTGACTGATGTCGGTGAAAGTGCCGACATAATTGGTAATCAGGCCTTCAGGATCGGTAATGGCGGTTATGCACAGCCATTCAGGATAGACAACGCCGTTTTTCTTTTTATTCCAGATTTCGCCCTGCCAGTATTTATCGCGGTGAATACTTTCCCACATGGAAGCATAAAACTCACAGTCTTGCCGACCGGATCTAAGTATGCCCGCGGGTTTGCCGACAACCTCATCGGAGCTGTAGCCGGTTAACTCAGTAAACGACTTATTGACGCGCAGGATGTTATTGTCGGCATCGGTAACGATGATGCCTTCCTGAGATTCAAACGCCGCCGCCGCAATGCGCAGTTCATGCTCTGCCTTGAGTCTCAGCTTCTCGCGGTCGTTGTGTTCAAGCGCGTAGGAAAGATCGTCAGTCAGCCCGCGCATCAGGTCGATCAGGTCGGGCGTAAAGTAGCCTCGTTCATCCGAGTAAACGGCAATTGCACCGATACAGCGACCGCCACGCATTAGCGGGAATGCCGCCGCCGCATTAATGTTTTCTGTAGCAGCGAAGGGCTGCCAAGGCAGCGTACTGGATTCATCAATAAAATTGTTGAAAATTTTCGGTACGCCTTCCCTGATAGCCGCCCCCATTGGACCTCGCCCCTCAGGTAGCGTCTCATCCGACGTGACTTTGATATTCTTCAGATAGCTGGATTCGGGATGACTACTGGCCACTGTCCGTACCCAGCTGTCCGGCTCGGTCATACCCACCCAGACCAGTTTAAACGCAACATTACTGGCAATGATGCGGCACACCTCAGTCAGTAACTTAACCTCGTCAGGTTCGCGCACAATAATGTCGGCACTTTGGGTCCATGCTGCATACAGGTGGTTGATTCGCTCCCGCTGTTGCTCGGAATTTGACAGCACATCCAGCATTTTATTAAAACCGTGCGCCAATATGCCAACTTCATCCGCGCCTGAAATAAGCGCTCTCACACTGTGATCCCCGCTCTCGACTTTGGCAGCCACCTGCACCAGATGACGCAATCTTCTGGTGAGCCTTCGCGCCAATAATATTGCAGCAGCCAATAGGGTCAATGCCGCAAACGCAATAAAATTGACGCCCATGACCACAACGGAGCGAAGATTGGTATTGACTCCATTCATAGTCATTAACACCCGCGCCCACCCGACATGGCGCTGTCCAGCCATCACCGGTGCGGCAACATCAATTTGACGAGTATTGGCAAGCAACACTTGCGTATTGGGCGGAGAACTTAACAGTTTCTGATTTTGTGCGTCGGTAACAAACAGCCCTGCCTCAGTGGACATCGTGGAACTCAAGACTTCGCCACGCAACGATAGAATATAGGCTCGTTCCAGGTCGGGCAAGCCGACAAAACCCTGCAACACCTCCTTTAATCCGGCAATATCATTGGCCAATACCCATGAAGTGCTACTGCTGGCTAGCGATACGGCCAGCGATTGACTCTGTTGCATCGCAGCTCTATAAAGAAAATTACGCTGCTGCTCAAATAACATACCGGCAAGCCCAATCATCATGATCAGCGCAACACCGCCAAATGACCACGCTAATTGACGCCTAATGGAGCCGCTAAAAAACCCCCGCTTCGCTTTACTTCGATTAAGATTCATTTACTCTAAAGGTCGTACTGTTTTGATAAAGGTTGCAATAAATGCCTGCACCGGCCCGTAACTGTCATCATTAGCAGATTCAAATCGGGTAACAGGAATACGTGCCAACATTTCCCGACCCTGCTGATGCTGATCAAGACTAAACAGCAGCACAGCAAACTTATCTACCACCGCCGTCGGCAGGTCTTTACGCACCACCCAACCGTTGTTTTGCAGCGGCTCGGTTTTCCATTTGACTTCAAGCTGACTTGCCAGCTGGGGATTTTCCTTGCTGAATGTTTTCCACGGCACCGGCCAGGTTGCTCCGGCCGCGACATGGCCGCGCAACACATTGATGATTGAAGATTCCTGCGATCCGACATAGCGATTTTCGATGTCGCGGTTAACATCAACGCCGTGAGTATGCAGGTAATACTGGGTCATCATGGTCGCAGCCAATGCAGTCGGCGCAGGATAGGATACGGCTTTGCCCTTGAGGTCGGCGACGGTATTAATACCGCTGTCGCGACGCACCAGAATGATGCCGCGAAAATCATCGTCATCGGCCATTTTGCCAAACACGCGATAGCCGTGCTTAAGCGAGTTGATAGTTTGATAAGGGTTGGGCATCGCAAAATCGAAATGTCCACTGTAAAGCTTCTTGTCGAATTCTTCATAATTGCGCGATGCTTCCAAGGTAAAATCCGCTTCAGGCATATTGGCGTTAATAAAATCGACGATAGGACCGTAAACTTCAAAAAGCCGTTTGGGATTATGCAAGGGATGGATGCCGATCACATATTTGGTCACCGTAGATTTGCTTTGTGCGCTGAATCGGGGTTCATAAGCGTCATCGCCCGGTTTGTTCGATCCCGCAAATAGCGGCAAATCCGACAATAATTCCCACCATTTTGTAATGACACTTTCTTGAGGCTCGGCATTTTCTTTCGATATTTGAGCAACTTTGGTTTGATCCGCTACAGTTCCCAAAGGAGACCCGTCGGTAAAAGCAGCAAAACTAAACATCAACAACAGCGTTATGAGGCTATATCGGCGTAAAATTTCAATCATAAGGCTGAAGCTCTGCGGCTGAGGTCATCGGATTATGCTACGTTGACCTGTAAAATTAGGTATTGTTACGTAGGTGGGAGTAAATCGAATGATACCCGCAATAGGTGGGTTTTGGAATTCTTTTAAGCCCCTTTTTTACAGGCCGGATCTTAATTTCGCCCTGACAATAAGCCAATCCTTATTTGTCATAAAAGGGTAATATGGTATTTGGTAAAATGTACCGTTTATTATTATGCTAATTTAATTATGCCCAGTTTAACTATTCTTGTTGTTGAAGATGAAGATGCCATCAGGGAGATGTTGATGATGGTGCTTGAGCAGGCCGGTTTTAGGTCAATGGCGGCAGCAGATGCACAAGACGCTCAAAAAGTCCTGG
Source organism: Methylobacter sp. (assembly GCA_036561065.1). GTDB lineage: Bacteria > Pseudomonadota > Gammaproteobacteria > Methylococcales > Methylomonadaceae > Methylobacter_A. The sequence continues at coordinate 4,011 of DATBQC010000935.1, forward strand.
AAGAAGCCTTGCCTGACTTGATTCTGCTGGACTGGATGCTGCCGGGAACCAGCGGCGTCGAATGGGCCAGACGTCTAAAGAAAGACCCGATGTATCGGGAGCTGCCTATTATTTTATTGACCGCGCGTGGAGAGGAAGAGGATAAAGTTAGAGGCCTGGAAATCGGTGCCGACGATTATATGACCAAACCCTTTTCCCCCAAGGAATTGGTGGCGCGCATCCGCGCAGTTTTGCGGCGTAGCGGAAAAATCAACGATCTGGCGCAAATCGCTCAGGGCGACTTGATTCTGGATACCGAACAGCACCGGCTCAGCATCGGCGATAAACAACTGGACGTGAGCCCGACCGAGTTCCGCTTAATGCAGTTCTTTATGACCCATCCCGACAAGGTATTCAATCGCACCCAATTGCTGGATCAGGTCTGGGGCCGTAGCGTATACATCGAAGAGCGTACCGTCGATGTGCATATCCGGCGGCTACGAAAGATTCTGGGCGAACATGGCCGGGAGGATCTGGTTCAAACCGTGCGCGGTTTCGGCTACCGGTTTTCCGTAACAGACTCGTCAGCATCAACCTCCATTCCCTCGTAACCGCTATGGGTGTATGGCAAAAAGAAATCATTACAGGATTACTGCTGTTTGTAGCGGTGGCGATAGCGGGCGGCATGACCGGGCTTTTTATGCCCTTGGCGTTGGTGTTGGCGCTGGGCATGTTAATGCGCCAACTGTTCCAGATTAACCGCTTTGAAAAATGGATACGAACCGGCGGCGGCGCTAAATATCCCAAGACATCCGGCGTTTGGGAAGAAATTTATTACCATGTTTACCGCATCAAAAAGACCGAGAAAAAACGCAAAAAGAAACTGGGAAAAATGGTTGACCAGTTTCGCCAGTCCACCGAAGCGTTGCCGGATGCCGCCGTCGTTTTGGGAGCCAATGACGAAATTGAGTGGGCGAACAAAGCGGCCAGAGAAGTTTTCGGTTTGCAGCAGTCGGATAAAGGCCAGCGGATTCCCAACCTGATTCGCTTCCCTGAATTTATCCGCTATCTGAAATCCGGAAATTATAGCGACCCCGTCATATTGCCATCGCCAGTCAACCATCGCATCACGCTGGCCGTGCGGATTATTACCTATGGCGCTGGCTTACGCCTGTTACTGGCTCAGGATGTAACGGAGCTGAAAAAAATGGAACGGATGCGCAAGGATTTTGTGGCGAATGTGTCGCATGAACTTAGAACGCCTCTGACTGTCCTGAAAGGTTATCTGGAAACATTGCAGGACATGGATGACGGGGAATCGCCATTATTAACCACCTCGTTCCAACAAATGCAGGGGCAGACCGAACGCATGCAGCATCTAGTCGATGACTTGCTGCTGCTGACCCGCCTGGAAACCCGGCAGAAGAAAACCGAGTGCGTTAACATCCCGGCCTTATTAAGCCAGATTTGTAAAGAGGCGGAGACCTTGCACAATAAAGCTTCCTCTCCCGACCTGCCTCTTGCAGGCAACACCCCGGCCCGGATCGAACTGAGCCTGGAAACCGACGTGCATATCACTGGCGAAGAGCAGGAATTGCGTAGCGCCTTCACCAACCTGCTGGGCAATGCGCTTAAATACTCGCCGGAATATTCTTTGGTAAAAGTGCGCTGGTATCGAGCCGACGACAGCATCGTGCTGGATGTTGAAGATCAGGGCGAAGGCATTGCGACTGCTGACATTCCCCGCGTTACCGAACGATTTTACCGATCCGAAGTCAAACGCAACAAGAAGGTAGGCGGCACAGGATTAGGTTTGGCTATCGTCAAGCATGTGCTGATGCGGCATGATGCCAAGTTGAACATAGCCAGCGAGCTGGGCAAGGGCAGCCGGTTTAGCTGCCATTTTCCAGTTAAGCGGGTTTGTAATTAAACCTCGCAAATGCTTAAGTTGCCAGATTAACCTGCCCGGCCAGCCAATCCGTCCATGCTGAAAAATTATCGCCTTTAGTCGATGACAGCTGGATGATCTGTATCTCGGGATTGACCTGTCGGGCGAAATTAATACAACGCTCCACATCAAAATCGACATAAGGCAGCAAGTCGGTTTTGTTGATGATCATTAAATCCGCAGCATGAAACATGTCCGGGTATTTGAGCGGTTTATCGTCGCCTTCGGTCACCGACAACACCACGATTTTATGCGCTTCGCCCAAATCGAATGAAGACGGGCAGACTAGATTGCCGACGTTTTCTATGGCCAGCAGGCTATTGGCTTTTACGCCGAGCTCCTGGATTGCATGACCGATACCGTGCGCATCGAGATGACAGGCCCGGCCGGTGTTGATTTGCAATGCAGGTACGCCGGTAGCCCTGATCCGATCCGCATCATGCTCGGTTTGCTGGTCGCCTTCGATGACGGCGATAGGGAAACTGTCTTTTAAGACTTTGATGGTTTCAACCAACAAGGTGGTTTTACCTGCACCGGGACTGGAAACCAGATTCAGCGCAAAAATATTGTGTTGCTGAAAATAAGCCCTATTTTGCTCTGCGTAGGCGTTGTTTTTACTGAGCAAGTCCTGCTCGACTTTAACCAGCCGCTCGGCGTCATGATGGTGATGGCCGTGATCATGGTCATGTTGATGAACTCGCCCATTTACAGGCTGGAGCTTGTTAATTTTGCCGGGTTGGCTGCAACCGCATATTCCGCACATAAAGGGTGACCTGTAAGAGTGTGAGTGTTTTATTCACCACGAAGAAAAACGACAAAAAACTTCGTGTCTTCGTGGTGATATATCTTAAGATTGTTGCTTAAATAACAATCAAGTTTTTTATTTTCATTTCAGCGCCTTGAATGATTTTAACAAAGGGGTTGCCGCAATGGGTGCAAGGATCATGCGAAGTATCCATTTCGACTTGTAGTCCGCATTGCTGACAAATTCCCAGTCCTTCCAAATCGGAAATAATCAGTTCGGCATTTTCTGCCAGCGAGCCTTTCATCACCACGTCGAAACCGAAACGCAACGCATCCGGCTCCACGCTGGAAAGTTTACCGATTTCCAAGGTTACTTTGGAGACCTTGGAAAAGTTCTGGCTCAGGGCATGATTTTCTAGAATTTCCCTGACGTCTTCAAGGAGGGAAAGTTCATGCATGGCTATCCCTGCCATGCACCCTTCGGGCCAGAGCAAATCCGCGCCGGTCGTTGGCGTTGCCCGCTCCTACATGATTTAAGTCATATCCCATTTGCTTGTTTCAGCCAGAAATCAAGTTCGGGATTGCTTAACAAGCGTCCTGCAAACAAACACGCTTCAACTAAATTAGTTTCGGCAATCGCGCTTAAACCGTCGCCCAATTCAAATTTTTCTGCTTTGATGCTCAACAAAAAACACGGCGGCGGCATTTCTTTTTTTATCGATTGATATACATCCAAAACCGCCGCAGGACTCATCGCGTGAGTCGTGTAGCTTTTGTCCCTGACGGGTTCCAGCACGGTAAAATCGAACGCATCGGCGCAAGCTACGGACGCGTCGACAAACAACACCAAGCGCCTGTTTTCCAGATCCAGCGCATGTTCGATTTGCAACTGGAAATCGGACAATATTTCAACCGCATCCAAGTCACAATGACTTTCGACATATTCCAGCAGCAACGGCCCCAGCGCATCGTCGCCGCGGCTGAGGTTGCCGTAGCCGAACAGTAATACCGGTTTAGGCATTATCCCGCTCGATTTGGCCGTCGCCGTGTTTAATCAGCTTGTCGATCAGCTTACCTTCTGCATCGACCAATTCCAATTGCAGCGGCATTTTGCCGACCGCATGGGTCGCGCAGGACAAACAGGGATCATAAGCGCGTATCGCCACTTCCAAGTTGTTCAATAAAGGCTCGGTCAGCTCCCGACCGGACAAATATTCCGCCGCCACTTGCCGTACCGATTCATTCATCGCCATGTTGTTGCTGGTGGTCGAAACGATCAGGTTGGCCTTGGTAACGATGTCGTTTTCATCGACTTGATAGTGATGGAATAAAGTACCGCGCGGCGCTTCAATCACGCCTATGCCTTCATAGCGTTTTTCGCCCTGCGCCACCAAATCATGACCCATAATGTCCGGGTCATTGAGCAGCTGTTTAATGCTTTCGGCACAATGCAGGACTTCAATCAAGCGCGCCCAGTGGAACGCCAGAGTACTGTGCACCATCGCTTCGCCGCCGTGCGCTTTAAACTCCACTCTGGCAGCTTCCGCCAGCGGGGTGTCGATATAGTCGCAGTTGTTGACCCGCGCCAAAGGCCCGACCCGGTACCAACCGTTTTCCTGTCCCAGCGACAGCAGATAAGGAAATTTCATATAGGTCCATGAGCGGACTTCTTCATGGATATAATCGTTATATTTGCAATAATCGATATGATCCATAATAGTCTCACCATGCTCATTCTTGGCGCGAATACCGCCGTGATAAAGCTCCAATGCACCATCCTG